>JAQVPE010000077.1 GCA_028702245.1 Candidatus Izemoplasmatales bacterium | reverse complement strand
ACATCGAATTACATGCCCGTTGGGTGACTTCCTCGGATGAAATCACCTATGCTAATCTCGGTGGAATGATACATGATAACCCAGATAGTTACACGATTGAGACTCCGACAGTCACCTTGACGGACCCAACATCGAAAAGCGGATATACTTTCGTAGGCTGGTTTACAGCTCTCAGTGGCGGATCACAAGTATCAAATATTACGTTGGGATCGATGGGAAACAAAAGTCTTTATGCAAGATGGTCACCAGACACCTATACGATTACGTATGAGAACCTGAAATTGACAACGACGAGCAGCCCGACGAGCTATACAGTTGAAACCGAAACGATCAGCCTTCTAGATCCGACTTCAAGAACGGGTTATGTGTTTATGGGTTGGTATACGGAATTAGAAGGCGGGACAAAGGTTACTAGTATCGAATTGGGATCGGTGGGAAACAAGCTATTTTATGCCAGATGGACACCCTTAATATATGAACTCTCATTCAACGTCAACGGCGGAGAGGCGATCGCACCGTTAGTTGTTACATATGATGGAGTTTACAGCCTGCCTGAACCGACCAAAGACGGCTACACCTTTGCTGGATGGACATATGAAGGCGACGCGTTCGCTGATGGAATCTGGGCTTTGACTGAAAACATAACCATTAGTGCGTTATGGACGCAATGGCCATTGATCGTTTTTGCTGCAAATGGCGGATCTGCAGTACAAAGCATTTCCCAAGCTCCTGGTTCAGTAGTTGTCGAGCCGATGGAGCCAACGAGGACGGGCTACACATTTGGCGGTTGGTACGATGATGACAATTGTACAAATGAATTCGCGTTTGTGACAATGCCTTCAGAAAGCATGACTGTTTACGCAATGTGGACAATCAACACCTATACGATCACATACCATAACTTGGAAGGGTCGACTACGAGCAATCCTACGAGTTATTCGGTTGAGACACCGACGATCAGCATTCAAAACCCATCTTCAAGAACGGGCTACCAATTTGCAGGCTGGTATACGGCACTAGAAGGCGGTACAAAAGTATCGGAGATTGGGATAGGATCGACGGGAGATAAGGTATTGTATGCGAAATGGACCGCGATTATTTACACAATAACATTTGACATCGATGGTAATCTGTCTAGTTTGTCTTTGCCTTACGATTCAATGATTTCTCTGGAAGATATTCCGACGATATCCACGAAAGCAAATTATGATTTAACATCACCTTATTGGGATAATAATCCAGTCAATCATCATGTCACCGGCAATTACACGTTCACCGCTGTTTATGTCGGCAATCCGATGACGGTGTCTTATAACACTGGTGGAGGCAGCTTGATGGGTGATGATATTGTCAACTATGGATCGCTTTTAGCACAAAGAGAATCGCCGTCAAGAAGCGGTTATCATTTCTTGGCATGGTACGCTGATAGCGAATTAGCGGTTCTATACGATTTCAACGATCCTGTCGACGAGGTGCTTACGCTTTATGCGGCTTGGGAACTCGTGGAATATACTTGGAACATTGAATCCAAATTCTTAAGAGAAGATCTAGATAACGCCACGATCGTTGTTGATGATCCCGATCAAAACGACATCCAGTTCCAGATTGTAAATCTGTACTACGGAATGGATGTGAGTCCGGTTCAGGATTATGAAGGCTATGAGTTCGATTATTTTGTTTTGAATGGCGTTGAGTACGCAAATATTGAACAGTTGATCACAGTCGAAGGCAATCTATCCTATGAGGATAGGATCATTGTTTATTATCGGAAGATCATTTTGACAATAACGTTTTCGCAAAATCCGGAATTGTTTAATCTAACTCCGGAAGATATCGATGAACCCATCGTTCTTTATCGGGTATATTATAACGGCACGTTTTCGATTGCGAATGCTCCGGTACTTCGCGGTGAAAGCGAGAGCATCCATGTCGTTTGGGACCGCACATTATTTGTTAATATCAAAAACGATATCTCAGTATATGCGATATATTACATGACGGGCGTTAAAACAGTCACTTTCGTTGACCGAAGCGTGATCAAGTACATTGCCTCCGCCATTGATGATCTTGGCAATCCCATCACCGGCGTTATTGGCAATGATTCGCTCTTATGGAATCTATATCGTCCTGGATTTAAGTTCCTTGGCTGGTTCACAACCGAGGAAGGGGGAACAAAAATCATCCAGGGCGATCTTCTGTTTGCGGATTTTGGAGCGGGGATGACGACATTATATGCCCATTGGGAAACATTGACACCCTTCACCGCACCCACTAATCTTGATGTTGAGGCGACCGAGGATGAAATAATCATCACTTGGGAAGTAAACCCTGCTTTGATCAACGGTTTTCCTCCGGCTGGTTTTCAATACATCCTCAACAATCGCTTGATCGAGGATCTGGCGACCGAGCCGTCGAGAAACGACAATATTTTCACCTTGACTTTGCTTCCAGGCAATCCCGACTTTGTTCTGTTTGCTGATCTTCTCGATCCCGGGTATCATCAATTGAGCATCAGAGCCCTGGGAGACGATCAAAACCACTACCACGGAGATTTTTCGTCTGATTACATTTTTTCGATTGAATCAATCTTTGATGGCGATCCTACCGCGGTTAATGTGTACGATTACTTCATTATCGAATCATTCGGCGCTACAAATCGTTATATCTTCTATACGAATCTAGAGTATCAGTTTGGTTCTAACTACAACTTTGAAATTGTGACCGGCCAGGAATTCGCAGTAGCGAATCAAAACCGGATCGTTACGAACAGCATGTCTGGATCATTCAAGTTCAGAATGATCAAAGAAGGGCAGCCGACTGTCGTTTATGACGCTTTGGTAGTTCATGATGTCAAACAGTTTACCTACGGGACAAACTATCAAAACTATTTACAAGCGACGGACCCTGAGTTGAATGTTTTGTTGGAAGAAGCGTCTGTTTACCATGTAGGATCCAGCAACAACTTCTACGTCGATTTGCGGATGATCAATAATCAGGGATCGCGGATCCCGCTTGCCCAGTCGATCCTCGACTATGAATTATGGCTTTTTGTGTCTGGTGATTATCAATTGATCGACGAATCCGATCTTGAGGACTACCTCGAGATTTATGTGAACAACGAGATGAAGTTTAAATCATTAGCCGAAGGCGAGACTTTCAAGTTAGTGGTTAAACCAAAGTATCAGTCCCATGAGATGACTGTGCCGCCACTGGAGTTCGTATTCAAGGTAAACGACGGCGTAAACGTCTTCAATAACCAGCAACTCAAGACCTATTTCAGCGATTTTGATGTCGCAACTATCAACATCCATGCTAGTTTCAAGGCCGAATTGTCATCCATTCAAAAAAACGCTGACGGATCACCCAAAAATTACCGCCCGACTTCATCAGGCCAGGCTACCGGAAACGTCTATCAACGTTACAGCACGACAATCGATGACGACCAATTGACAGTTGAAGGCAACTTCATGACCATTGACGGTAGCGAACTGCCATTTTGTAATGCGCAAAGTGGCAGTGGCACGATTGGCTTTTCCCAGTCGTTTGAGATCGTCAGCGTGCAGATTGGGATCTTCATGTATTCGGTTCGTAACACAGCCATTGGGATAACCAACAACAACGATTTCAGTATTAATAATCTGGTACTGAAAGGAAATACCTCGACTCCTTATGTCGATTTCTCGGGAACACCGGAGGAAATTGAGATTCAGGAGCGGTTGATGAGCAGAAACTCCGGCGGCTACACCGGTATCATCATCGCCAACGGCGCATCTTCGTTCACCAACATGTATGTCTTCAACACTGTGATTGCGATTACGAACAATGCTTACGGCTATAATTCAAACATGGAGCCGACATATGTGATGATCGATTATATGAAGACTGACAACAACTGGGCCAATACTTTCTATCTCCATTCGGGTAGCGGATGGATTATCAAAAACAGCGAGATTGGCCAATCTGGCGGTTCGGCGATTCATATGGTTGACTTCTTGCCCGCAGTATTTGATGAATACTATGATGAAATAAGCAACCCGACGCCTTATCTTGAACTTCATGATTCCACCACCATCAACAACTGGATCTCGGGAGAAGAAGCTTGGTTCAAAGCGTATGGGATGTCACAAGTTGCCCTGACGCTTAAGAGCGGAATTGAAAACGGTATTTCCCAAACGGGAAGATCGATCATCGACCTTGTCACTGATCCATTGAGCGGATTGGAGACGGAAATGATCAACTTCATTCTCCTGACGGAACCTGCTTCCGGCGCTGACGTCTACCAGGATCCTGAGCAACTGAACCAAATAGGCGGTTCGGAATTTAGCATCAAACTTGGAGATTATGAGACAAACCGTCCGTTTAACTTCTTTTCAACCAATGTCGATGACACTTATTTTCCATTTCCCGATCAACGAATTATTAGCAACCAATTCGCTTTTCCCATCGGAGATTACACCGAGTTTCCCGCTTTTTACCAGTTGATCGCTGATCTAAGAGGAATGGGCGTTAGCGAAGCCGATGCTCCGAATCTGGCTTCTTTAGGTGCTTTTTACGGTTTGACAGCCTTGGAAACAGCGAATACGATGGGTTATGCTCAGGCATACTCAATCACTTTCAGGGAAGCACTCTCAACCACGGTTCCCGGCAAAACGTTCCCCAAATATATCGAAGTGTTGGCGCCGGTTCCGGTTTTCCCATCCGGTTTTTCCACAGTCATTATTCAATTCAGTGATAGCGAGTGATTTGCTTGTCATTAGTTGGAAGATGCTGATTATTACACTGATTCGGCCAGACAATATTTGTTTGGCCGTTTTCTTGCCATAATCATTGATTCATTTTGTCATGATTGCGAGTGAAAATAAGCGAGAATTAGAGCCGCATTTGGCAGATTCTCGCTTTGTTTCGTTTTCAGTTTCAATAATCCTTTGCCCGTCTCGTTCGGTGGATTACTTAAGTATGGAAATCGAACTTTTAGTCAATTTGAAGTCATTGTCAATCCAATCGCCACCAGGAAAAACTATAACAAGGATTGAACCCGATTCGATAGTAAAAGGGTTGCTCAGAGCCAATCAACGCGTATTTAGCACCCTTAGCTCTTGCTCGGTTGAGCGCATAGTAGATACATGCCTTTGCTAACCCTTTGCGTCTGGCTTCGGGAATGGTCGCTACTGGTTCAATATTTGCATAATCGTCGCCTTCTTGATACCAGATTCCGGCATGAGATTGATAATGCCCATCATCACTAGAGACGACAACAGTCAGGTCCTTATTCAGATGAGGACTTGAGAGCATCGTTTTCCTAAATGCTAGCATTTCCTCAGATTGATCTGGTTCCCCGTCGTGATTGAAACCAAGCCACA
>JAQVPE010000076.1 GCA_028702245.1 Candidatus Izemoplasmatales bacterium | reverse complement strand
CCGTGAACAGATTTTCGTGATTGATCATTTCGACACCACCCATTCTTTCGATGATGTCATTGTATCATAATCGCTTTATTTCAAAAACTCATAGTACTATTTTACCCACTCGAAATAGCGAGGGGCCATTTTTAGGATATAATCAACTCTTTAATGATCGGAATCAGAATAACTAATCGGCATTTACGCTCTTTCTTTAGCCATCGCTACATAGTCTTCGGCGTTAATTCGATTGGCTTTGATTTCCGCTTCTGTGAGTTCCCTCACGATTTTGATGGGATTTCCGACAGCCAGCATCCCGGCGGGAACCTCTTTCCCAGGGGGGACTAGAGCACCTGCCGCAACCAGAGCTTGCCGGCAAACGGTTGCGCCGTCCAAGATGATCGAGCCCATACCGATCAGCACATCGTCCTCGATGGTAGCGGCATGAACAATCGCCTGATGCCCGATAGTCACATTCGCACCGATTGAAGTTGGAGCATTTGTATTAGTGTGGATAACGGCTCCGTCTTGGATGTTGGTGTTGTCGCCAATGGTTATTTTTGCCATGTCACCCCTGATAACGGCGTTGTACCAAACATTCACGTTTCTACCGAGTGTGACATCGCCAACAACGATAGCCCCGGGAAATATTACTACGCCTTCGCCAATAACAGGTTCAGTGTTTTTGTATTTGATAATCATGCCATCCTCCTATCAGAGCTTCATCAAGACAAGTTCATCTTCGGCTTCGACAACGATTTGCTTTTGTTCCAAAAGATCGCCTTCATACATTTCTAAAATGCCACCTCTAAAATATCCAAGCGGCATGATTTTGCCTTTGAAGGCTTCATAGACAGAACGAATCAGTTCCTTCTTAGATGCAAAATCAAGTGGCAGTTTGTCTTTGAACAAGGATTCCGCCTTGCGGATGATGATAGCTTGGTCATCTTCCCCGCTTTCACCCGGGGCAATCGTCAACAAGTTCTCATAAAAAGCGGCGGTATCGCTGAACAAAGCTAGTTTGCTGAGCAACAAAGAGATGATTTTGTTCGAGATGATCGTATTTTGAATCTTGAAATCCTTGACGATATGGTCATTCCTGGGATCGAGCAATTCGACGATGACATTCACATCTTGCCTTTCCAAATGACCCTGAAGATAGATCAAAGTATCAATGACGGTGGCGTCGAGGCTGTCTTGTGATGCGGTATCATCGCTTAATAAAACGATGGTCGCCGGTTTCTTCAAAGCATTGACTTTGTCGATCATCTCATCGACTTGATCCAAAGCCACCCACTGTGAACAAAACTCGCTTTTGTGGAGTTGTTCATACGCTTTGAATGACTCGAGAATGAACCCGAGTTTGTTGTTCTTGCCGATGATATAGACGTCCATCATTGTTGTTTCGTCGATAGGTTTCGCATGAACTTTCTTGAATTCAGAGATGGTGTCAGCTACTTTGTCGATCAAATCATGACTCGATGAAAGCACAAAGACCCCTTCTTCCGACTGGGCAATTGGGAAAGCATACATTCCTTTTTCCAAGGATGAAGAGAATGATATACCGGGAAGATGGTAAACTTCCGCACCTTGAAAGGAGAAAAGCGAAAGATATACGTCTTCCATCAGCGGATTGATAATCGTTTGGGCGATGATTTGTCCCAGTCGTTTGTCGAAGCAAACAGGAATGAGCACATGCTCTTTGAGAGTATGCACTGTTTTCTCCAGCGTCAGGATTTTATCTTTTGTTTCATAGTTTTTGATTTCCGCAACGATCGGAGGATTGTGGACGAAATCGATACCCCCGAGCGAAAGGATGACTTTGATGACGTTCAGATCGCTTTTGCTCATCTTCTTCGCGACCTCTTCATGCATATCTTTGTTCATCACGATGATGGCGTCAGCCTCACTGATGGAGATGTCGTCCAGATCACCCCTCAGAAGCGGATCACCATGTTTGACAAGAACATTGAAATGTGTGAGTTCTCGATCGGCTTTATTTAGTTTCTGGATGGCATTGACGATTTGTTTTTCCGCATATTCCTTGTCGATGTCTGAAAGAATCATCACCGTGATCTTCCGATGCTCGACATGGATCAAATCAGCGACGAGTTCGGGAACTTTGTTATTCCAATTGAGAATGGCGATATGTCTTTCGAGATAAATTTTTCCTGATCCCGATTGTTTCTTATGAAAATAATCTTTGATTGCATTAGTTGTAAGCGCGATGATGGTGCCGGTAAAAAGAATCATTCCGGTAATCAGCACAACCACCGCTAAAAACAAGGTTCTTGGATTGGTAATCGCAAGAATTGCGTTTGGGGAGAGCAACCATTTCATCGAACCATTGGCAAAAGCGTCGATAAAGCCGGTAAAAGAGTCGTCGATGGCAAGGGCAATCAAGGCGGCGACAATTAGAATCATGATATTTATCATGAGCATCGTTAATATGATAAACACAAGCGGACGCTTGTAGGTTTTGATACTAATAAGGCTTCTTGCCCTGCTCAATTTGCTTTTCAAGTTGTTCAACGCTTCCACCCCATTCCATTTCTATTATATTCACTTCAAATAAAAGATACAATAGCGTCAGGCAAAAGCCTAAAAAAAACACCGCAAACGCGGTGTTCATTGCGATATCAACTCTTGCATGCTTCTGAATGCGGCATCACTGAGGATTTCGATTCCCGGCTTTTTGAGTTCGAACAGATCTGGCTGAATCGGATTCCCAACTTTAATCAGTATTCTCTTTTTGGAAAACAACGGAAAAATCCCTTTTTTGTCTCGAAAGCTGATGCCAATCGGTATCACTGGTACCATTGCCTCCTTGGCAACTTGAAAGGCGCCATTTTTGAATGGCCGCAGAGTGCTATAAAATTCGATCAGATGCGCCTCAGGAAAAAAATGGACCAATCTGCCGGCATGAACCTGTTTCTGAAGTTCATGGAAGAACACCTTCATCTCGTCCGGGGTTTCGGGAACGGGGACCGTCCCAAGGATATTGACAAGGAATCCGGCAACTGGCAACTTAAAATTTGCCTTCAGTCCAGTATAGACCGGCTTCCGAGGAAACGCCGCGAGTCCATTCATTGCCGAATCAAGCGTGTGAACGTGATTGGAGACCAATACTCCACCGCCTTTATGGCGTCTGATGATCTTTGCGTTTTTGATTCTTACACCCTTGATCACGATGATAAACAACCACAAGAAAGGAATCGCGATGAAATAATACACGATAAACGACATCGCACGTTTGTACCAAGGAAAAGTGATATGTTTTTTCAGTTTTTTTCCTTTTTTAGTCTTAGTTGTCAAAAGCCTTCGGTGATCGAAAAGCGCTTCTTTCAGCATCTCCTCAAAGAGGTCTAGCGAATGGGAGATCCGGTATTTTTCCGCGCTTTTCGCGTAAGCTTCCGCCACCTCATGACGCAAAGGATCATTTTCAAGCCAGAAATCGATTCTTTCTGTCAGTCGTTTTACGTTTCTAGTTTCAAATAAACTCCCGTCATCAAGGGCGAATTGACTGGCGGCGCTCTTTTTTGACTTGGCAATGATTGGGACGATTCCCGAAGCTATCGCTTCAAGACAAGCGATGCCCTCGATTTCCGCTTCCGCCGCATGCACATATAAATCCGAGTCAAGGATCACGTCTTTTAGATCGTCGCGATTGAAAAAAGCAAATCTAACATCGACACCTAGCCTTTTTGCAAGCCTCTTGTAGCGCCCCTCAAGCGGTCCGAAACCGGCAAGAACAAGTTGAATCTGATCTTTGAAGGTCGATTTTGCAATAGCTTTGATGATGATATCTTGTTTTTTTTCAGGGGCGTATCTACCGATCGAGAGAATCTGACGCTTTGCCTTTGCTGTCTTTTCTTTGGCCATAGGTCTGTAATCATCGCCGATGCCGTTTGATATGACATGGAGATGGCTTTTATAGTTGTTATGGCGCATCTCGGAGGCGACAAACTGCGATGGACAATGAATGTGCTTCACATGACGGTAAAAGTCATTGAGGAATGATTGGTAGAGCATCCAGGCGATCGGCCGGCCAAGACGACCCAATCCCGCACCGTAAGTGATGTTCTCGGGCTGTGTGTGAAAAGCGGCTGTGAAGGGGATATCCAGTTTTTTCGCTAATTTCAATGCCGCTTGAGACAATTTGAAAGGCATGAAAAAATGAATGAGATCAGCCCCTTCAAAAGCAGCCCGCAAAACACTTTCATCGGGCTTGGCAAAGTACATGTTTTGCCGTCGTGAAACTTCCGTAACGATCGGAATATATCTTTTTTTAAGAGTGAAATAGTTTTCGCCAGTAAGCGGTCCCGCCGATACCACTCGGACTGTATGGCCTCTTTCCTCCAACAACGCCTTCGTTCTCATGGCTGTGATAGTCGTGCCGTTGGAAAACTCCCCATAGTTGTCTAGTATAAAAACGATAATCATTGGCCTGCTCCTAATAAGATATAATTCTAAGTTATTATATGGCAAATTGACGATTATTACAATAGCAGCTTGTTTGAAAAGTAAAATTGGCCTTGGCAATTGTAAACTATTGTTTACTTATAAAAAAAGACGGCAAGACCGTCTAATGGATTTCTTTTTTCTTGTGTTTGTACATCAAAGTGTCCACATAGCTTAAAAAAGAATAGATTCCCCCATACTTCTCTTCGTACAGAGCTCCTCCAAAACTGCAATTGAGGAGGTACGCCGATTTTGCAGAGTCATTATATTCTTTGAAAGCGAGCTGGATTCTGCAGACTAGCTCATCGACTTCCTGGTTACAAGCGGCATCGACGACAACGACAAACTCGTCACCGCCCATTCTTGCGATAATCAAATTGTCGAGGCTGATTCTGATCAATTGAACTACTTTCTTGATGGCATTGTCACCTTCAAAGTGACCGAACTTGTCGTTGATGCCCTTTAGGTCGTCGATATCAACGTAAATTGCCGCAAACTTCCGTTCCGGTTGAAACCTGATTCGGCGTTCGAGAGTGTAGAAAAATGATTCTCTTGTCCAACATCCGGTCAAGCTGTCGACCCTCACCATTGATTGCTGGATAAAGATATACCCAACAACTAACGCGAAGGCGGCCATCGCCCACATCATCAACGCGCCGTAAAATAAGCTTTGGACAACTCCTCCGAGGATCGGCAAAGCGGTTGCGCCGATAAAAATGGCGAATTCTTTCTTGTAGATATAGCGGTTTTTAGCGATGATGACGATCAATGCCAAAATCAAGTAAACGTATGTTATCCCGGCTGACAAAAGGAACAAGGGGCCTCGCTCATAGATATTACCCGGTCCAATCGAAAAAAACCAACCTGTAAAGGGCGAAGCAATCGCAAGAACAAGGTTGGCTATTGCCGGAATAGCATATAGATAGTTTCTTTTCGATTTGAGG
>JAQVPE010000075.1 GCA_028702245.1 Candidatus Izemoplasmatales bacterium | reverse complement strand
TAAATAATAGTTTATTATATCATATCGCTGAATAAAATACTTAAGAAAACATCTACTATGTAAGATGAAAATCGTTCAAGATTCTATGTTTCATATTGTCCGTTTTGCGATATCAAAATGTCATTATTCACTTATTGTGTCGCCAAAAAGAAAACACCTGTTTAACAGGCGTTCAAATTTTATGGAGGACCCAACCGGATTTGAACCGGTGGTAGGGGAGTTGCAGTCCCGTGCCTTACCGCTTGGCTATGGGTCCGAGGGCAAAATAAAAAAGTAAGAGAGCTTACTTTTGAGAGACTTCATGGTCGGGAAGACAGGATTTGAACCTGCGACCTCCTGGTCCCAAACCAGGCGCTCTACCAAGCTAAGCTACTTCCCGAAGAAATGGCGCGCTCATCAGGAGTCGAACCCGAAACCTTTTGATCCGTAGTCAAACGCTCTATCCAATTGAGCTATGAGCGCGCGTCAGGTCCTGTTTTGGAATTGGGGAGTGCTATGATAATGGCAATTCCGAAATTTAAGGCCGTTATATATATTATCAAAATACCCTGTAAAAAGCAACTGCTAATTACTTTAAAGAGACGTTTTTTGAACATGGCTCCCTGTGAGCATATTCTTCGCTTTCTTACCCGTGAAACGATATAATGGAATCGGAGTTGAAAGCATGCAAGAAACAAGTATTGATATCGGCGGCTTGGAACTCGGCTGTCGCAACTATGAATCTATGGTCTCTTTTTACGAAAACCGACTTCGGCTCAAGCCTCGATTGGTCACATCCTCGCGAGCCGTTTTTGGCTTTAACCAAAACAGCACCGAACTCGTTTTATATCAAACCGATATGATACTATCATCTTGCCGGCAGTCTCTTGATCATATTGCTTTAAAAGTTCCATCTAGAGACGTTTTGGGCGGTTTTCTCCACCATTTGATTCTTATGCAAATCCCGATTCTGGGAGCTGTCGATCACGGTGTCTCCGAAGCAATATACCTCGAAGATCCAGAAAGAAACCGCATCGAAATTGTCTATGAGAGAGATTTCAATTCTCAAGACATTATTAATAACATAAATCAAAAAGAGGCGCCGTTTGACTATGCCGGTGTCTATTATAGTTGTAACCTTCCTGAACAACGCTTTGTCTTTCCAGATGAGACAGCCATCGGCCACGTTGGGATCATAGTCAACAAAATGGAAAAACAAAAAGAGTTTTATGAAAAACTCCTTGGCCTTGAATCACATCGCTACACTGGAAAAACCCAACTTGGAAGTCAGCAAAAACCACACTTGCTGACGCTAAAAGAATCAGAAGCCAAAATCTGCGAAGCCAACAGTATCAAACTATCGATCGCCTACCCCGACTGTCAAGCGATTGAAACCGCACTGGATAAGCTTGAAAACGCAGGCTACAAAACCACTGAATCCGATCAAGGCTATCTTGTCAATGATCCTGAAGGCAACCTTGTCCAACTCGTCTTATCGATTTGATTATTTTGCGTTCTTATGTAAAATCGTCACCCAGATTCCAATTCCAACCATCATGGCCAACACAAACAAGATCATCATGATAAAAAAAACAGGATGATTGTAACAATAAGCCGCAATACCCGACAACAAGCCGATACGAGGATGTTCATAGGTTATGGGTTTGAGCAAGGCGATGGCAACCATAACCGAAACCGCCGTCAACGGCAACACGATCAACAATGCGCTAGCAAGCATGACCCCACTCGGGGTCTTTTTCTTTTTGCTGTCACAATCATCATAGTAGGAAAAACAATAGGTTTGGTTTTGATATTCACTCACCAAGAAAACCCTCAATTCTTTATAAGATGCCTAGCGATCGAAAACTGACAACGATGATGAAAATCGTCAAGATCGATAATATACTGCTCCAAACGACGATTTGCCCGGCCAGACGCTCATCACCGCCCATTTCTTTGGCCATGATGGCGCTCGTCACCGCCACTGGCGAGCCAAATGTCGCAATCAAAGCCGGATAGTCGTAACTTTCAAAATGGAAAAACGTCGTGGTTTTGGACAAGATGACAGCTATCGACAGTCCCAATAATGGCGCAATCAATATCCGCCAGGAAGTGCCGATGATAATCTCTCTTTTTAAAGATTTAACAGCGGCAAACTGGAACCCACCGCCAAGAATGATAAGCGCAAGCGGCGAAGCGATTTGGGCGACCCACTTGATGAAAGTATAGATGAACTCAAGATTGTTTTTGATCGAAAACGCCAGCTCGCCAGTAACCTCGGATACGGGTATGAAACTCCTGATTGCAAGAACAATAATTCCAAGAGCGATGGCGATGATCAAAGGATTCGTCACAATCTTAAGTAGGACCTTAGGCCAGGGAATATGGTTTCCAGAATCGTCGTGTTGGAACATCGTCAGCGATATCACCGAAAGCACGTTGTAAAGCGGAATGACCGCTAGCGATATCAAAGCAACTCCCAAAACCGCCGGGTCTCCGCCAAGAGCATCAGCCAAGGGAATCCCAAGAATTGCCATATTGGAGCGAAAGACACTTTGTAAAACCACGCCCTTCTTGTCGCTTCCTTTGACGAAGAAAATAACGCTCAAGAGACCAAGAAAAAACAAGACGATCACACCAATTGTCGCGTAAAGCAGAACACTCCAGTTAATGTCTTCGAGCCCCGACGCGTTGTAAATTGAATAAAAAAGCATCGCCGGGAGCGCAATCCGAAACACAAATTTGTTGGCATAGATTAGAAAATGCTCGTTCAGGAAGCCGATCCGGCTCAACAAATATCCGAGCCCGATCAACATTAACAGTGGCAAAACCGCATTGATTCCAAAAAGAAGTGTGTCCATCAATATTCATCCTTAACAAACTTGTCTTGTATTTAAACATTTTATCATTTATCTAACCAATAATAAAGTCAAAAGCGATTATCTTGTTGGCAATCGTCGTTTCGGCCTAACATCGCAAATAATCGCAAGTGTAGATTCATTGTTTCGTCGATAACAATCATCATAATAAAAAAAGTGATGCTAAATATGGCAAATTTGATATAATAGTATGTGTTACAAGGACAAGATGAGAAAACGATATGAATATATCGGCTCACGATTATTGGCTTATCCAAACGCCCCAGTTACAAAAGCAACCAGACTTTGAAAGAGGGTAAACGATGAAAATCTTCAAATTGAATCTCAATGCGCTCCAAACTTTGGCGTTGGGATTCGCTGTCATTATCCTGATCGGCAGTATTTTGTTGATGTTGCCGGTCGCAAACAAGTCCGGCGAAGCGATTCCGTATCTCAATGCTTTGTTCACTTCCGCCTCTGCGACTTGTGTCACCGGTCTTGTTGTCTATGACACATATTCTCAGTTCACGCTCTTTGGACAGATAGTAATCATGATTCTGATTCAAATCGGCGGCTTGGGTTTCATGACCATGGCTGTTATGTTTTCGATGTTCATTGGCCGAAAAATCGGTCTTAAGGAACGGGTCAACCTGATGGAAGCTGTCAACTCTATGCAAATCGGCGGCATCGTCAGAATGGCAAAAAGAGTGTTGATCATCACCGGTATTTTTGAAATCGTCGGCGCTTCGTTGCTTTCCATCCGATTCATACCCGAGTTTGGCATTGGCAAAGGCATCTGGTTATCTTTGTTTCATTCGGTATCGGCATTTTGCAACGCCGGTTTCGACTTGATGGGAATCATCAGCCCCTCCATGTCATTGACTCCTTTTGTAGGCGATGTACTCGTTAATATCGTGATCATCGTACTGATCGTTGTCGGCGGTATTGGCTTCATCGTTTGGAACGATGTTGCTGAACACCGTTTCCGGATTCGCGAATATCGTTTGCATACTAAAATCGTATTGTCGGCTACATTTGTGATTATTATAACGTCTGCTCTGGTGTTTGGATTTTTGGAGTGGCAAAACGCTTATGCCGGTCTTAATGCCGGCGAAAAAATAATGGCTTCGCTATTCTCGGCGGTGACTCCGAGAACCGCAGGGTTCTTCACTGTAGAAATCGCTTCGATGACTGAAGCTGGATCGACTTTGACTCTTGCTTTGATGATTATCGGCGCCGGACCAGGGTCTACGGCCGGCGGTATCAAAATCACCACTCTCGTCATCATTTTGTTATCGACCATTGGTTATATCAGAGGATCAGAAGATATCAACATCTTTGGTAGAAGAGTCGAACAGTCAACCGTTAAACGCGCTTTCAATATGGCGCTATTATACATAATGATCGCCTTTATCGGCGGCTTCATCATCCTAATTGTTCAAAACAGCAGTCTTCACGACGTGATGTTTGAAGCGTTCTCGGCAATTGGCACCGTTGGTTTGTCTCGGGGAATCACTGAAAGCCTTGTTCCCCTATCTCGGGTCGTTATCATCTTGTTAATGTACTCCGGCCGCGTCGGCAGCATGTCGATAGCCATGGCCTTCATCGAAAAGAAACAAAACGGATCGCTTCGAAATCCTCAGGAAAAAGTCATAATCGGATAAAGGAGAACAACAATGCAATCAGTATTAGTAATCGGTCTTGGCCGCTTTGGCAGACATCTCGCCCTTAAACTAGCAGAACTTGGAAACGAAGTCATGGTTGTCGACAAGGATGAAGAGGCTGTCAATCGCGTCGCTCCCTATGTCACATCCGCCCATATCGGCGATTGCATGGACGAACAAGTGATTGAATCCATTGGTGTTCGCAATTTTGATGTCTGTTTCGTCTGTATCAGCGATAATTTTCAATCGTCTCTCGAAATCACTTGGCAGTTGAAAGAAGCGGGGGCCAAAGAAATCGTCTCGAAAACCGATCGGGAAATGCATGCGAAATTCTTGTTGCAGATCGGCGCCCACGCGGTGATCCACCCCGAAAGGGATATGGCTTGGCGGACAGCAGTCAAATATTCATCGAACCATATTTTCGATTATATCGAACTCGCTCCCGAATACGCCATCACCGAAATCGATGTTCCGGCGAATTGGGTCGGTCAATCGATTCGCGACCTCAAGGTCAGGGAAAAATACAAGGTCAATATCATCGCCACCAGGATTGATGATCACGTGTACCCAACCGTCAACGCCGAACATGTCTTCACAAGCGATGAACACCTCTATATTTCTGGCAATCAAAAAGACATTATGAAGTTGGTAGAAAAAGTATCGTAGAATCTGTAAAAAATGTAAAGGCACCGTCAAAAGACGGTGCCTTTTCTCCATATGGCCAGAAAAACTGACTGGCCAGAATATCCAGTTGGGTATTCCCCATATATACAATTACAAAAAATAGCGCTTACTGATAACACCATTACAATTGCTGTGATACCATAGCCAAATCCATTGCCTTAAAGCTACTGCATAACGTAAATCCCGATACAATACTCTTTAATCCAGAAACGAATGCCAGAAGTCTATA
>JAQVPE010000074.1 GCA_028702245.1 Candidatus Izemoplasmatales bacterium | reverse complement strand
CTGTTTTGGGGGAACTTGTCCCCTTTGAGTTCTTGATACTTTTCTAGATAGAGTTGGACGATCTTCTCCATATCGGAAGCGTCAAGGTCGGTATCTTGTTCGACATTTTTCGCTTCTTTCTGATGATCGAGGATCGCCTCGAAATTGCTCTTGGGAATTTCCATGACGACATCGGCAAACATCTGGATGAAGCGCCGGTAAGAGTCGTAGGCGAACCGGGGATTGTTGGTCAGTTTCGCGAGGCCTTTAACGACTTCATCGTTAAGTCCGAGATTGAGAATCGTGTCCATCATTCCCGGCATTGAGGCTCTGGCTCCGGAACGTACCGATACCAAGAACGGATTATGGGAATCGCCAAATTTCTTTCCGGTTGCCGCTTCGGTTTTCGCCAGTGCCTGATCGATTTCGGCAAGGATATCATCAGCGATTTTCTGACCATCCTCGTAGTATCTCGTGCAAGCCTCGGTGGTGACGGTAAAGCCTTGGGGAACGGGCATGCCGAGATTCGTCATCTCGGCGAGATTTGCGCCTTTGCCGCCAAGCAGATTGCGCATTGTCTGATTGCCTTCTTTGAACAAATAAACGTATTTTGCCATATTAGTATCCTTTCGTATTCGAGATTTTCATACCGCGTAAATTATACCATTAAATCCCGATAATATCAAATAAAAATAACACGATCTTGGTCAGGCTTTCATCTTGGCGAACAGGCGGTCCGACGCTGAGAGAACGAGTGAGAGAAAGATGCCAAAGACGGCGATGTTGGCTAAGCCACCCAGCAGTAACGCCAGGTTTTGACCGAGTTGATCCATCGCGAAATAAACGATGACACCGTCAATGACTAAGATGCCAAATCCGGCGAAAACACCGATCAAGGCGCCGACGCTCTGTTTGACGACCTCAGTCTCGTTCATGAATTCGAATTTGGGAAAATGCAGATTGATGAAACTGCCGATAGCTGATGTTGATAGCGAGATCGAAAGGGCGACGCCAATCATCGTCATCAGGGAGAAAACGTTGATCTCGAAGGCGATGCCCATCAGCAGGATGGCAAGGACGGCAAAGGGGAGTCCCAAAAGGATATTGAAGATCAGCTTCGCTAGCATGATCGATTGGGGCTTGATCGGCAGACTCTTGACGATCCAGAAACTCTTGCCTTCTAGCGATAGGCTGATTGCCGAGGTATAGACCATGGCAATCGAAAAACCGATGATGATCATCACCAGCAAGTCGATCGAAAGGGCCTCGATGCCAACCATCTCACCCATAAAATCGGCAATTTTTGTTTTAAAAATCAAGCTCAAGACACCAAGAAGAATCATGATGATCGGTCCAAAACCCGAGTTGATGGTGTAGATGGGAACGCTGATGAATTTGCGGGCTTCTTTGATGACAAGCGACTCCATCAAAGGTCTTTCACGATACTTGAGCGGTTTTTTGTTCTTTCCCGTGACGACCGAGAGGCCTTTTTGATTGGTCTTCACCACTAAGCGGCTGATCAAAAAGATAAAGCCTACAAGCGGTAGCGCATGGGTCAGAAACAAAAAGATGAACGCTAGCGGATCATGTAGATGAACTGCATCTTTGAACCAGCTGAGCGGCAGATAGTATTCCTCCAAAACCCCAAAGATGCCGCCTTGGCTCAACAGAGGATTGTCCTCGCCGGCGAAGCTAAAGGAAAAAGACCAGACCATCCCACCGATCAAAACGGCAAACATCACTATGGTATAGATATAGTTTGCACCCCTGAAGCGTGAGGTGATTCTTGCAATCAGCAGCGAAACGAATGCGAAAATGATCAACGGGATCGCCGGTATCAGCAAAAAGCCCGCGAGATAGAGCAACAGACTGATGATATTAAAACCGGAATGCCAGAAATACGAAAAGGCGATCGGCAAGGTGATAAAGAACAGCCCCATATAGATGAAGGCCATCATGACCGTCAGTTTGGCAAAAAGGACAGTTCTTGTTTTAAGTGGCAACGGCGCGAGGATTTCGTAATCTTTGAAGCGGAACAAGTAACCGTTGGCCCGAAATAGGGTGATCATGATCGCGATTGCCGTGGCATAGACAAACACAAATGCCAGCAAGGTATCGAGCATGTCGAATTCTTTGAGGATTTTTCCAAGGTCAAAAAACATGTAACCGAAAGAAAAGAGAAACACGCCAAAGGCGTACAGGATGACAAGACCTAAAAGAATGGCCTTCTTTTTGTTTTTCCGAATATCGGTTCCAAAGAAGCGATTGAATGAAAAGTTCTCCTTGAAGAAGATCTTCAACAGTTTCCAGTATGTCATGATTCCTTGATCAACTCCATGAAGACGCTCTCAAGCGAGTTGTCTTTAAGAATCGATTCTGTCGTGCCGTTGGCGACGATCTTGCCGTTTTTGATGATAGCGACTTTGTTGCAGAGTTTCTCGGCGACTTCGAGGACATGGGTCGAAAAAAAGATGAGTGATCCCTGATCGCACATTTCCTTGAACACTTCTTTGATCATAAAACTGGCTTTAGGGTCAAGACCGACAAAAGGCTCATCGAGCAACATGATCTTCGGTTCGTGAATCAAAGCGCTGATCAAAACCAACTTTTGTTTCATGCCGTGAGAATAAGACGAGATGGGGTTGTTGAGCGCGCCAATGATTTCAAACATCGTCGCATACTTTTCGATCAGACGGGCACGTTTTTGAAGATCAACTTGAAAAACATCCGCGATGAAATCGAGATACTGCGAACCAGTCAAGGATTCATAGATGTCGGGATTATCCGGTATATAGGCGAACAACTTCTTGGCCGCCAGCGGTTCGGTTTTGATCGAGTGATTGTCGATTATGACATCGCCTTGATCAAAATCAATGATTCCAGCAATCGACTTCAGCAACGTCGTTTTCCCGGCGCCGTTGTGTCCGATGAAACCGTAGATATCGCCTGGTTCGATCACAAGATTGATCGAATCGCAAGCATTTTTTTTACCGTCGTAACTTTTGGATAGATTTTTCACTTCTAACATATAGATCGCCTCCATAAATACATTATATAACCAAAGAGTAACGTTGTCAATAACTTAAAATAATCAAAAATAATATTATTGTAATTAACGGTAATTGTGTTCATTTTGGGAATTCAAATCAATAGAAATCATTTATTCTTGCTTTTTTGAAGATCTTTGATTATAATATGAAAAGCAATGCTCCTGTAGTTCAATGGTAGAACGCAGCAATGGTAATGCTGAAATTCAAGTTCGATTCTTGGTAGGAGCACCACTCATAATTAAAAGGGGCATGAGCCCTTTTTTTCTATCTGATGGTTGCTCCAGAGTGAATGATGTTCTCCTCGGCTTTTGCCAAATCAGCTGTTTGGAAAATCCGGCAATTGCGGCCAATCACCATGTTTTTAGGAACTTTGAGACGCTTTCCGAGAACCGTTATTCCTGAGGACAACAGATCCGGATTCTCCAAGTTGGGCGTATAGTCGTTGCCAAAACCGACAAAGGCGTTTTCGTTGATAATGGTGTTCTTATCGATGATGCAGTTTTCAACGACGGCACCAGGCAGGACCTGGACATTGTTCAGAAGCACGGAGTTTGTGACTTTTGCCAAAGGATGGACGACTACTCCCGGGCTGAGGACGCTTCTTTCGACACTGCCAGCGACGATCGCGCCGTTAGATAGCAAGGCTTGACGGATTACCGCTTTTGATCCGATTTTGACTGCCGGCAGTTCCTCGGATTTTGTGTAGATTTTCCAGTTATGATCATACATGTCGAGCGGGATCTTATCGACGGTCTCGATCAATTCGAGATTCGCCTCGAGATATGAATCGTAAGTGCCGACGTCCTTCCAGTAATCATTGAAACGGAAAGCGTATACCGGATTAGTGTCGATCAAGGAGGGGATGATGTGCTTGCCAAAATCGAGATCCGGAATGTTGTTGCTTCGTAAAATCGCAAGCAGCAGATCAGCATTGAACACGTAGATACCCATTGAAGCAAGATCGGAGTTGGTCTGTTTTGGCTTTTCCTCGAACTTGTTGATGCGGTTTGTCTGATCGGCTTCGAGCATGCCAAATCGGTAGGCTTCTTTGGGATCGATGATCTTGCAACCGATCGTCAGCTCGGCACCGGTCTCAAGATGTTGTTTGAGCATCTTCCGGTAATCCATCTTGTAGATGTGGTCTCCTGATAGGATCAACACGTACTTTGGGTTAGCCTGTTCGATGTAATGGATATTTTTCCTAACCGCGTCGGCGGTTCCTTGATACCATTCGCTATGCGGCTGTAACAATGTGACTTTCGAGTCGCGTCTGTCGAGATCCCAGGGTTTGCCGGAACCGATATGGTCATTGAGAGAAAAAGGTAGGTATTGGGTCAAAATCGCGATATTGAAAATGCCGGAATTCGAACAATTCGAGAGCGTGAAATCGATGATTCGATACTTTCCGGCAAAGGGGACGCTTGGCTTGACGCGGTTCTCGGAAAGAATGTCTAGTCGAGATCCGCGGCCGCCGGCCAGAATCAGGGCCAATACTTCCATCATTGTTTCTCCTTCTTTGTGTTTGGCATTAGCAAACGGTATGCTTTCTTATATTTCTTCGCCGATTGCACCCAACTAAAATCAGCAGCCATCGCCCGCTTCACAATCGCGTTCCAGGCTTCTTTGATCCGGAAAACGGTCAAAGCATAGCGGATCACATGCATCATGTCGTGGGCGTTGAAATGCGTGAAACTGAAGCCGTTGCCGGTCAACTCGTATTCGTTGAAGGGTTGGATGGTATCGATCAAACCGCCGGTTTCCCTGACGATCGGGATGGATCCGTATCTGAGAGCGATCATTTGGCTCAACCCGCAAGGCTCGAATTTCGAGGGCATGAGGAACATGTCGCTAGACGCATAAATTTGGTGGGCAAGCTTTTCATCATATCCGATTTTGACACAGACGCGGTCGGGGAACCTGCCCATCAAGCCCAGAAGAAACTCTTGATATTCATGTTCGCCGCTGCCAAGAACGATGAAGTAAAAATCGTCAGATGCAAGCATTTCATCGAAGATTCGCTTGACGAGGTCAAGTCCTTTCTGGCTCACAAGCCGGGAAACGAAACCAATCAATGGCTTGTCCGAGGGAAAGTCAAAACCGATCTGATCCTGAAGCGCCTTCTTGTTGTTTTGTTTGCCTTCGATGAAGTTATCGGATGTATAGTTGCACTTGATCAACTTATCATTTCCCGGGTCAAAGTCGCGATAGCTGATGCCGTTCAAAATGCCGATGAAACGCTTGCCGCGGGAACGAAGCACGCGTTGTAAACCATAGCCGTAATAATCCGTCAGGATTTCTCGCGCATAGGTTTCAGAGACGGTAGTGACGAGATCAGCAGCGAGGATGCCAGCCTTTAAAAAGTTCAGAAAGCCTTCAAACTCGTAGGTGGGATCGTTGTCGATGCCTGTGGCGTTGCGACCGCCTTCTGCGGCCAGTCCCGATCAACCCACTCATACCGGCCCTCGCT
>JAQVPE010000073.1 GCA_028702245.1 Candidatus Izemoplasmatales bacterium | reverse complement strand
CAAGACCGAGACTGCTAAAATCATGATCAACCGCTATCCGATTTCCAGAGTGGTGACTTGCACAACCAGGAGTAAAAGGATCAATGAGATCGACGGTTTTGATTATCATTTTTTGAGTGAAGCGGATTTCAAGTCAAAACAAAAAAGCGGTTATTTTGCAGAAACTGCGATATACAACGGGTATTTATACGGTACGCCTTTCAGCGAGCTCCGCGATGACAAACTTATCATTCTTGAACCGCAAGGCTTGAAATCGTTTATCAATCTTGCCGTCTGCGATACCGTTGCCATCTACTTCAAAACCCTGGAACAATGCCGGATAGATCGAATGCGTCAACGCAAGGATAAGACTGAGGATATCAAAAAGCGGATTGAACAAGATCGGATCGACTTCAATTATGAAAAGATCGAAGGTTTGGATTTGATCGTTGATACGACGAACATGTCGCTTTCGGATTTGGCTGATCTTGTATATTACAACTATACGATGATTTTGGCAAACAAGAAACTGCTTAACAAAGCAGATAAATAGAGGGATAAGATGTCTGAGTTGGTTATAAGACCGGCAAAAAGAGAAGAATCGGCCTTAGTGCTCGATTTTATTAAACAAATAGCGCACTACGAAAAACTGTCGCATTTGGTAGAAGCTGATGAGTTACTGATCCATGAAGCTTTGTTTGTCAATCATGATGCCGCGGCAATCATCGCTTTTTTTGAAGGCACGCCAGTTGGATTTGCCTTGTATTACTACAGCTTTTCCACTTTTAAAGGCAGAAAAGGCCTTTATCTTGAAGATTTGTTTGTCAAGGAAGAATATCGTCACAAAGGCTATGGCAAAGAATTGATCTTTTATCTGATCAAGCTTGCAAAAGCGCAAAATTGCGGAAGAATGGAATGGTCTTGTCTAAATTGGAACCGTCCGGCCATCGATTTTTATCTGTCGCTTGGAGCCAAACCGATGTCAGAGTGGACAATCTTTCGTCTCGACGAAAAAGATTTTGAGCATCTTTGAGCAATCTAATGGAGTAAGATGAACAAATTTGATAGAATGTAAATGATAAACTTAATACGGAGGAAATTATTATGCCAATCAAAATTACAAAAGAAAATTTCAAAAGTGAAGTCTTAGAATCAAATGTGCCTGTGATCGTCGATTTCTGGGCTGCCTGGTGCCGCCCTTGCTTGATGCTAACACCCATTATCGAAGAAATCGCCAAAGATCTTGAAGGTAGCGTCAAAGTCGGCAAAGTCAACGTCGACGAGGAAGGTCAATTAGCCAACCAGTTCCGGATTTCCAGCATTCCCACAATCTTGCTTTTCAAGAACGGCCAAGTCGCAAAACAGGTCGTCGGACTGATGCGCAAAGAGGATCTTCTGAAGTCATTCGGTCTATAAAATGCGCGATGTGATCGTGATTGGCGGCGGCCCTGCCGGGGTATCCGCAGCCATCTACTTGAAACGCTTCAAACTCGATGTTGCCATCGTTATGAAAGATCAAGGAACACTGGCAAATACAGATCATATCGAGAATTATTACGGAATCGTAGAACCGATAACGGGATCCGATCTATTCGCATTGGGCATTGCCCAAGCGAAAAGGCTGGAGATCCCGGTTTTGGTCGAAGAAGTGCTTAACATTGACGCTTTTGACGGTTTCAAAGTCAAAACCAATCAGAGCGAACACGAAGCAAAAGCGGTCTTGCTCGCGACAGGGATGAACAAAGCCGGCTTGAAAGTCAAAGGTTTTCAGGAATATATTGGGAAAGGGATCTCGTATTGTGCTGTCTGCGACGGCTTTTTGTATCGAAACAAGAGAATCGGCATCGTCGGTACCGGCGATTTCATGTTTGAAGAACTAGAAGTATTGGAAAACTTCACCAAGGATATCGTCATTTTCACAAACGGTGAGCCTTTGGGGAAAGAAGTGACCAAACACAAGACGATCACCGAGAAGATCAAAGCTCTCAAAGGCGACGACGTTCTCAAAGTGGTTGAAACCATTGATGGCGATCATGAGGTCGATGTTTTGTTTGTGGCCATGGGGACGGCATCGGCAGCTGATTTCGCTCTCAGGATGGGCGCATTTACAGAAAACAACAGCATCGTCGTGGACGAGAATTTCATGACTAACATCCCCGGGTTGTTTGCGGGCGGAGACTGTATCGGCGGTCTTAGGCAAATAGCCAAGGCGGTTGATGACGGAGCAAAAGCGGCAATTGCCATCAACAAGCACCTCAAAGGAAAAACACAAATCAAAGCCTGAGCGATCAGGTTTTTTTATTGGCCGCCGCCAGTTGGGTATATTTGCTTAATGGTTTTAATGAGATGATTACATGAAAGGCGGGATTATGATATAATTCTACTTGCAGATGACAGGAGGGATAAGAGTGGACGAGCTTCAAACTTTCCGAGAGGAAATCGATAGGATCGACCAAGAAATGCTAGCGTTGTTTTCAGAAAGAATGGCTATTGTTAGCAAAATTGCCGATTACAAGATGGCGAAAGACATGATCGTCTATGACCAGAACCGAGAAGACGAAGTTGTGAACAAGAACCTCGGAAATTGCAGTAATGACGAATATAAACCTTACTACAAAGAGGTTTTGGATGTAATTCTTCGCGTATCAAAGGAGTATCAAAAACAGTTGATTTTGAGGAGCACTTTATGAAGTATATTGACTTAAGGAGCGATACTGTCACGAAACCGACGAAAGCAATGTATGAGGCGATGCTGAAAGCACAAGTCGGCGACGATGTCTTTTCTGATGACCCGACAACAAACGAACTGGAAGCCCTTTGCGCTCAAATGTTCAAGAAAGAAGCCTCCTTGTTTGTGCCCTCGGGCACGTTTTCGAATCAGTTGGCATTATTCACGCATTGTCGTCAGGGAGAAGAAGTCATTCTCGATCAAAATGCCCATATTGTCCAGCATGAATCGGGAGCTTCGGCGGTGATTGCCGGTGTCCAATTATTTATGTTGCCAGGGAAAAATGGCATCTGGAATCTTGATGATCTAGAAAAAGCGATCAAAGTTCAATCGGTCTCAACGACAAGAACCGCCCTAATTTGTCTTGAAACCGCTTTTGGCGGAAGCGTCTTGCCCTTGGAGTATATAAAAGCGGTATCCGAAATTGCAAGAAAACACAACTTGCCGGTGCATCTAGACGGAGCCAGAATCTTCAACGCTGCAGTCTCCTTAAAAACGGATGTGAGCGAGATCGGCAAGTATGCCGATTCAATCAGCGTGTGCTTGTCAAAAGGGTTGGCCTCACCGATCGGAACGATGCTAGTTGGCAGTAAAACATTCATTGAACAAGCTCGCCATAAACGAAAGCTGATGGGTGGCGGCATGCGTCAAACCGGAATCTTGGCAGCCTGCGGCATCGTCAGTTTGAGCCAAATGTCTTTAAGGCTTGAAGAAGATCATGAAAATGCCCGTTATCTTGCCACTTTGTTAAGAAAGATTCCCGGTATCGTTATCGACGAAAGCCAACGCGACATCAATATGGTCTTTTTTGATATCGCTGATGAAAGAAAACATTATCTCGATCGATTCCTGTATCAAAACGGAGTCAAAATCCTTCCCTACGAAGGTGTGTTTCGTTTTGTGACTCATAACGACATTGATCGTAATGATATTGAAACGGCCGTCAAACTCGTTGACGATTACTTCAATAGATGAAAAGACTTTTCACAATAAATCGCGATCATAATCTTGATTTAAAAGGCACTATGATCAAAAGACAAGCTTGCCGGGCAATCATTTTTTACGAAGGCAGGCTTTTGCTAGTTCAAAGCAGAAAATTTGGCGATCTGAAATTTCCCGGAGGCGGCGTCAACCGGGGAGAAACTCCTTACCAAGCGCTTTATCGCGAAGTGAAGGAAGAAACCGGATATCTGCTCAATTCAAAGATAACCCCTTTTGGTTCAGTTCAGGAACTCGGTCGCGATATCGAGGGAAAGTATGCCATCTTTTGCCAGGAATCGTTTTACTATTTTTGTGAAATAGAAGGGCCGCAAGGCGAACTGGCTTTGGACGATTATGAAAGGGAATACGGGTATGAACCGTTGTTCACCACTATTGGCGAAGCAATCCGGAATAATGAGAACATTCCCAAAAACGGCCACATTCCCTGGAAAGAGCGGGACACGCTGGTTTTGAAAATCCTTGAAGAAGAAATAGCGAAAAAGAAGACGAATATTCGCTGATCTAAGATAAGAGACTTCTTTAATTTTTGACATATTAAGATGTAAATGCTTGCATTGATACTGACCAAAATATGGATGCCATTTCCAAGATGATATGATATAATGTCTTTTGGACATTAAGAGCAATCCATTGAGATGATTAAGGAGGCTTCAATATATGATTTTGCAGAAAGCAAAAGGCATTCATATCGAAGGTATGAAAGAGTTGTCGAAAAAGATGCCTTTGAGGGAATACCTTGATCCGAAGACGGTCTATATTCCGCTCGTGCAACAGACAACACCGCTCAAGCGGATCGTCGAACCCGGAGAAATAGTCGCCCTTGGCCAAGTCGTTGCCCTGAGGGAAGGCTTTGGCGAGATGCCGGTCCACGCCTCAATCAGCGGCAAGGTTACTTCAATCAAGAAAGTCTGGCATGCGAGTGGAAGAATGGTCGAAGCGATCGAAATCGAGAATGATAACCAAAACAGACTAGATCCATCAATCAAACCGGAAGTCGATCCTGATAGTCTTACGCGCGAGCAACTCGTTGAGAAAATGAAACAGGCCGGCTTGGTAGGCCTTGGCGGCGCCGGCTTTCCGACATACCGCAAATACTGTACTAAATGCCCGATCGATACGGTGATCATCAACGCTGTTGAGTGTGAACCTTATCTGACTTGCGACTGTCAATTGATTGACCAGCATGCTGAAAAGATGTTGAAGGGTCTGAAATACTTCATGAAGGCTGCCGGAGCCGCAAACGGCTTTATTGCTTATAAAGAGTACAATAAGAATATCAAGGCCGCTCTCGAGCAGATGCTTGACAAATACCCTACAATCAAACTCCGGCCCATCAAAGACATCTATCCCTCTGGCTGGGAAAAATATATCGTTGAACAAGTGACCAAAAAAACCTATAATAAACTGCCTTCTGAAATTGGCGTTATCGTCAATAACTCCGCAACCGCCATGGTCTTCGCTGATGCTGTTGAACACAATATACCATTGGTAGCCCGAGTGATCACTATCAGTGGTGAGGGCATTAAAAGTCCTCGGAATTTCTATGTTCCAATCGGCACCAAGGTTCAAGAACTTGTTGAGATGTGCGGGGGATATCAGGAGGGGCTTGATCCCAAAAATGCCTGGTATATCGCCGGCGGTCCGATGACAGGAAAAGCGATTTTGATTGATGAACTCGTTGTCAGCGATACGCTTAACGCGGTAGTCGTTATTCCGACTCCGCCCGAAACGATACACCCCGAGTGTCTCGGTTGTGGTCGTTGCGCCGATGTTTGCCCTGTATATTT
>JAQVPE010000072.1 GCA_028702245.1 Candidatus Izemoplasmatales bacterium | reverse complement strand
GCATCAAAAGAGCGCAGAACAAGATCGATCCGATCATACTTAATGATATCTACAATTCTTTCATCTCTGAACTAAGACTTGTGGATGAATTTGTGAATCTCGCTGATTTTTCTTGATGGTTCCCGCTAGCATCTAAACGATACCGAAGATGTTATGAAAGACGATATTGGAATGGCCTTTTTCGATATGGTTAAGCATCAAGATGAGATCCCCGAAATCGCCGAACCGGAACGAATGACCCCGACCTTCAGCGATACGATTACCTATCATTTCCTCCGGGTATACGATGCTTTCAAAGAGGAACTCCGCCAATGGGAATCATGAAGAAAATACCAAGAGCTTGATCAAGGGATCTACTTTCTCGTAATACAAATCCATAATAAATCTAACTAGGAATACATCAACGCGGGTTGTTTGTTTATGCTGCAAGTCAATTGATACCGCTAGTCAGTCGATGACTGATAATTTCTTTGATTCAACATAAAGAGCCGATATTCCTTCGGCTCTTTTAATTTACATAAGGATATGCAATACATCATGATTAGGAGCGGCTTCTTTATGGGTTAGCGTCTGTTAAGTTATTTTCTGTGATAAAATAGATTTAATGCAAGATTAAGCACTCAAATCATATTACATTTCAGGAGAAAACCAAATGAATACCAAAACATTTGTCGGAAAGCGGATTTGGATCACGATTATTCTTTTTGGATTGTTCGGACAACTTGCGTGGATGATCGAAAACATGTATTTCAATCTGTTTTTGTACAATACGATCTCCGGCGATCCCAAGGCGATCGCCTCGATGGTGGCCGCGAGCGCCATCACCGCCACCTTGACGACGATCTTGATGGGGGCGTTGTCTGACCGGGTATCCAAAAGGAAGATGTTCATCTCTGTCGGCTATATTCTCTGGGGCCTTATCACGTTGTCTTTTGCATTTGTCTCCGTTGACAATCTGGCCAAGATCTATAAAGGCGGCAACATTGTCTTCGTCACGGTGTTGATTGTCATTATAATGGACTGCATCATGACGTTTTTCGGATCAATGGCCAATGACGGCGCCTTTAATGCCTGGGTCACCGATAGTACGAATCTTCATAACCGCGGGAAGGTCGAAGGCGTGATCGCGGTTTTGCCTTTGGTCGCGATGCTTATCATCTTCGGAGGCTTTGACATTATGGTCCAACAGGACAATTGGCCATTGTTCTTCCTGATTTCGGGAGGGCTGATCAGTCTTGGCGGCGTGATCGGGATTTTTCTGATCAAAGAATCGCACGTCAAGAAATCAGAGACAAATTACTGGGATACTTTGACATACGGATTTAAACCCAAAACGATCAGCGCCCATAGGAATCTCTATATCTATCTCATCAGTTTGGCGGTTTTCAGTATTGCGGTCCAAGTTTATATGCCTTACTTTATCATTTATATCCAACGCTATCTCGGCATCGACAGTTATGCGATCCTTTTGGGTATCGTTTTGATTCTGGCATCGGTCGTTAGCGTCGTTGTCGGCCGGTTCATCAAAGCGAGCAACAAGAATAAATTCTTTGTACCAGGCGTTGTGATCATGGCAGTAGGGCTCGTCTTGTTGTTTCTGACAAGAAAACCGCTTTTCGTGGGCATTTCCGGAACGATAATGATGAGTGGTAATCTCGTCTTGACAACGATTCTGAACGTGAAAGTCAGAGATAACACACCGCTCGACAAGGTCGGACATTTTCAAGGGATAAGGATGATTTTCAGTGTCATGATCCCAATGATCATCGGTCCGTTCATCGGAGCACGGGTTATCACGAACAGCGGCT
Organism: Candidatus Izemoplasmatales bacterium; assembly: GCA_028702245.1. Classification (GTDB taxonomy): domain Bacteria; phylum Bacillota_I; class Bacilli_A; order Izemoplasmatales; family Hujiaoplasmataceae; genus JAAYZB01. The sequence continues at coordinate 3,709 of JAQVPE010000072.1, read as the reverse complement.
TGTTCTATGATGATCTTGGCGTCATCAAACAAGTGCCGACCCCCGGGATCTTCATCGCCTCAGCCGTCGTGGTCGTTCTGACGTTAATACCGGTCTGGTTCGCCGTTAGGCAAGAACAGAAAACGATAAAGGAGAACGCCTGATGAGGATTCTTGAAACGCCTTTCGCTCAAAAACTTGATCAACGTCAGGTTCTTAATGAATACCCGCGGCCGCAAATGGTCAGGGACAGTTATCTGAATCTAAACGGCGAATGGGATTATTGCATTTCAAAAGATGAGCATTGTTGTGAATATCAAGGCAAGATCCTAGTGCCTTTTTCTCCCGAAGCGCAACTTGGTGGCATCAATCGGATCGTATTGCCGGATGACTTTTTGATCTATCATCTGGTCGTTGATTTGCCCGGAGGATTTCATAAAGGTCGGTTGATCCTCCATTTCGGGGCCGTCGACCAAGAAGCGAAAGTCTATATTGACGAAACCTTAGTTAAACAGCACTTGGGGGGATTCACGCCTTTTTGGATCGACATAACCGACCATGTCGGTGGCGACCGCTTCGCCCTGAAAGTGGTAGTCAAGGATCTAACCGACACTTCTTACCGGCAAACCGGCAAGCAAAGAATAAAGCGCGGCGGCATCTTCTATACGCCGCAATCGGGCATCTGGCAGACGGTCTGGCTCGAAAGCGTTCCGGACGTTTATATCAATGATTTGACGATTCTCACTGATTTCGACTCGTTGAAAGTCGGGTTCAGGGTAAAAACAAACATTGATTGCGGACACATCCAAGCCAATATCCGTATCCGCTTCAATGAAATTGAAGTCGCAAGCCAACCTTTTACCGGTCTCGGTGTCGATGTTTTGCTTGACGGGATGAAACCGTGGACCCCCGAGACTCCGAACTTATACGATTATGAACTCCGCTACGGAGAAGATCTCTTAACGGGATATTTCGGGATGCGCAAGTTTGAAAGAAGAGCGGATCGTAAAGGGATCATGCGTTTCTACCTCAACAACCGACCATATTTTCTCACCGGCGTTCTTGACCAAGGCTATTATCCCGAGGGCTTGTTGACGAATCCGACCGACGAGGCGATGATCCATGATATCCAGACCATGAAGGATTATGGGTTCAATTTTCTTCGCAAGCACATCAAGATCGAACCGCTACGCTGGTACTATCATTGTGACCGGCTGGGAATGATCGTCTGGCAGGATATGATCAACGGCTCAACCAGCAAAGACGTAAAATTCCATCACTTCTTGTCGATGTTGAAGATCCATCTTAATGACAGTTGGCATATCTTCTTCGGCAGAAGACACAAGCAAGGGAGAGACCAATACCTAGTAGAGCTGGAGGAAATGTTGGCACATCTGAAAAATATCACCTGTATCTCGACTTGGGTGCCTTTCAATGAGTCATGGGGACAGTTTCATGCTTTGAAGGTGGAAAAGTTTGTCAGAGAGTTTGACCCGACCCGCCTTGTCGACCACGCCAGCGGCTGGGCGGATCAAAAAGGCGGGGACTACCACAGCCGGCATATTTACTTCCAAAAGATCAAATTCCCCAAAAAGAAAGCAAAGAAACGGATCTTGGCGCTTACCGAGTTTGGTGGCTTCAGCATGAGGCTCGATGAACACAGTTATAACCCGGATGACATTTTCGGATACAAAATCTTTGAATCTCTGAACGAACTGAATAAAGCTGTAAGAGAGTTGTATGAGAAGAGTATCTACCCCGAGATTGAAAAAGGGTTGAGCGTCTTGGTCTACACCCAACTCTCCGATATTGAAGATGAGGTCAACGGCGTCGTTACTTATGATCGAAAAGTAGAAAAGATCAATAAAGAAATGATGAGACAGATCAACGCTTATATGTGGACAATATTCTACAATTCTTTGTTATGATTAGTCATTTACCTTGTCATTCTTATGTTTGTTCTTGATGTAGATTGCTTTAGCTGGCGATTTCAAGCTTCTAGCAACCAGAAAGATTCTAGATCATTTAAAAGATATCCATTATAGAAAATTTGCTTATCCATTCGCTAATACAGTCTAATGTGATAGTTTCTTAATTAATCTCCGATTCAAAAAGAAGGTATAACACCAGATTACACGTGGCAGCATTTAGCATCAATCGTTGATTGCTTAGCGAATGCAAGCGACCATGTTAAAGTGTTGAATATTAAGATTTATGATACCCTCATCCTTAATTGTATATCCAAATAGCGCTAATTTTGTAGCTTTTTTTTGATTCAACCACAAAACCATAAGGTATGACTGTTCTTTGAATTTGCACCAAAGATCATGGCTCAATAATGTTGATTTCCTCCAAAAAGTGGTTTATAATACAATTATCTGGAGGAAATAACATGATTATAACGATTGAAAATCTAAAAATCGCATATAAAGATTATCAAGATATTCAAGGCAAAATCAAAAGAGAAATCAAAAAAGGCACATATATCCCCATTGTTAGAGGGTTGTATGAAACCAATGTAAATACTCCTGGTTACTGCTTGTCATCTTATATTTATGGACCGTCATACTTGTCTTATGATTATGCGTTATTTTATTATGGGATGATTCCCGAAAGAGTGACTACTTATACTTTGGCTACTTATAACAAGCAAAAAACAAAAAAATACATAACACCTTTTGGAACGTATATTTTTAGCGATGTACCTAAGTCGGCCTATCCTTTTGATGTGATTGCAGTTGAAGAGAACAACTATGTATATCATATAGCGACAAAAGAAAAAGCGTTATGTGATAAATTGTATTCTTTGAAGCCTTTATCTGGTGTCAAACACTTAAAAGCATTACTCTTTGACGATCTTAGAATTGATGTTGATGAATTTGGTTCATTGGATAACAAAAAATTAGTGATGCTTGCATCCAAATACAGATCGAAGAACTTAATGTTTCTAACAAAATTGATTGAGGAGAAAGCCAATGCTAATTATTGACCAAATGCTTAACAAGTATGATTTCCATACGTTGGAAGATAGAAAGAACGCAATCAAAGAAATCATACAAGAAATCGTATTGAGCGGTCTCGCAAGGACTAATTTCTTTAATGTGGCGGCTTTTTATGGCGGAACCGCATTAAGAATTTTCTACGGACTAGATCGCTTCTCAGAAGATCTGGATTTCAGTTTGTTAGCAAGCAATCCGGATTTTGATTTTGCTGAATATGTTTCAAGTATTAGAAATGAAGCAGAGTCCTTAGGCCTTAAACTCGAGATAGAAGAGAAACCAAAGACGATGAAGTCAAATATCAAATCAGTTTTTGTGAAAGGGAACGCCAAAGAGCATTTCTTAATATTTTACCCAAATTTAGATCCGGATATAGCTATATTGCATGCGGATGAGAAAATCAGGGTTAAGCTTGAAATTGATATCGATCCTCCCTCATATGCGAAAACGGAAGTGAAATATAGACTCTTGCCATCTCCCTATCAAGTGAGAATATATGATTTGCCCTCTTTGTTTGCCAGCAAGATAAATGCTGTTCTTTCTAAAAACTGGAAAACAAGAGTTAAGGGAAGAGATCTCTATGACTATATTTTCTATTTGGCAAGGGAAGCTTCGGTAAACATCGATCACTTGAAGGCAAGACTTGTTAAATCGGATTTCATCCCCCAAAGTGTTTTGTTAGATAACCAGTCGCTTATTCAAATGCTTAGCGATAAGTTTCAAAGTGTCGAC
>JAQVPE010000071.1 GCA_028702245.1 Candidatus Izemoplasmatales bacterium | reverse complement strand
TCGATCTGCAAGGATATCTTGTCGATAATCGCCTTTATGCGTATTTATATGATGAAGATTTCACCTATACCAACCCGGAAACGGATACTAAACAAAGTGTCGTTTTAACGATTCCGATGATGGCGCCAGGCAATTATACAATTCGCTACTATGATACCATGACCGGTGCCGAGATCGGCTCTGATACGTTGGTGCAACTCACCTCTGGAACATTTTCGCTAACGCTTCCCGATTTTACGAACGATATCGCTCTTATAGCTGAATCAAATCAGGAGTAACGATGAAAGAAATCCTTGAACAACACCTCAAAACCAAGATTATCCCTTTTTGGGTCAAACTCGCCGATTATGAGCAAGGCGGCTTTTTCGGACACGTGACCGCTAATCATGTTATCGAAAAAAATGCCGATAAGGGTTTAGTCCAACAATCGCGGTTTTTGTGGACGTTCTCGGCTTTGGGAAACTGTTATCATGATCAAAAATACCTTGAATTGGCTAGTCATGCTTATCTATTCCTAAAAAAATGTTTTTACGATCACCAATCTCGCGGCTTCATGTGGCTTTCAGACAGCAATGGCAAGATCCTTGACACAAGGCTTGCGACGTACGGCCAGGCTTTTGCCATTTATGGTTTGAGTGAATACTATATCCTGACCGGTGAGCCTGAGGCCGCTCGTCTAGCGCTTGAGACGTTTGCCAAAATCGAGGAGATCGCATTCGACAAGAAGTTGTTCGGGTATCATGAAGAATTCGATAATAAATGGAACATGTTGAACTCGGCATTGCTTTCTGATGGCATCGAAGGCGTTGTCTTCACCACCAACACCCTGATCCATCTTCTAGAAGCGTATACGAATCTATATTTGGCAACCAAGAATGAACTGGTCAAGGAAGCAATCTTGAAAATCATTCAGATTATCAACGACCGTTTGTATGACAAGGATCATCGTTCCCTCAAAATGTATCTTAATGATAAATACGAGTCACTTTCGACAGTTAGGCATTACGGGCATGAAATCGAGTTGTCTTGGCTGTTGGATGAAACTATGGAAATTCTCAACTTAGACAACGTTGATTGGCATGGTTTGAGTAGTAACCTTGCCAAAGCGGCCGTCGCTGACGGCTGGAACGGCAGATACCTATGTTCCCTATCCGGTGACGTCGGCCAAAGCCATATTTGGTGGGTTTCTTCGGAAGCGATGGTCGGAATCTATAATCTTTACAAAAAGTCCAATGATTCTCGCTATTTGGACTATTGGCACAGACTTTTCCAATCGATCGCCGAAGACCTCGTCGACCCTGATCCCGAGGGTGAATGGTTTTGGTCAAAAGAGATCGCCAACGGCTCAAAAATCAATAGAGGCATGGGCGAACTCTGGAAAACACCCTACCATAATGTTAGGGCCATTCTCAGATTGCTTGAGAGGACGTGATCAGATGATCCATGAACAATATTACAAGGCTCTCAAAAAGCAAGAAAAGCTTTTAAAAGAAAAAAACAAACCTAATCCGGATTTTGATAACGGTGTTTTCACCCGTTATCGCAACCCGGTTCTGACCGCTGATCATGTTCCCGTTAGTTGGCGATATGACATCAATAAAAGTAGCAACCCGTTCTTCATAGAACGCCTTGGCGTGAATGCGGCGTTCAACGCCGGAGCGATCCTTCATGAAGGAATGTATTATCTTTGCGTTCGGGTCGAGGGAACGGATCGCAAGAGTTTCTTCGCTTTAGCTTCAAGCAAGAACGGTATCGAAAACTTTCGTTTTCAAGGTCAGCCATTGCTATGGGAAGATACCGACCCTTCGGAAACCAACGTTTATGATATGAGGCTTGTCCGTCATGAAGATGGCTACATCTACGGCTTCTACTGCTCGGAAAGCAAAGACGAAACTGCCCCGGCTTATGACAGCGTTAGTGCGACCGCCAAAGTCGGAATCCTGAGAACGAAAGACCTTAAGACTTTTACCAGACTTCCCAATCTAATAACCCCTGCCAGACAAGAGCGCAACGTGACCCTTCACCCTGAGTTTGTCCAAGGCAAGTATCTGCTTTACACCAGACCCCAGGACGGTTTCATTGAAACCGGTTCGGGAGGCGGCATCGCCTGTGGTTTTGTGGATGACCTCAACGATCCCCGGATCGAACGGGAGATTTTGATCGATGAGCGCCGTTACCATACGATCTATGAACTCAAAAACGGCGTTGGCCCCAGCCCGATCAAAACCGCAAAAGGCTGGATCCATTTCGCTCATGGTGTCCGCAACACCGCCAGCGGCCTGAGATACGTTCTTTACCTGTTTGTAACCGATCTCAAAGACCCGACCAAAATCATCGCCAGACCTTCGGGTTATCTTCTAGCTCCATTCAAAGAAGAACGAGTGGGCGATGTCAGCAATGTCTTATTCACAAACGGCGTGATCGTCAATGAAAAAGAAGAAGTCTTTCTCTACTACGCCTCCTCGGACACGCGTTTGCATGTCGCCACCTCGACCATCCCGATTTTAATCGATTATGCCTTCAACTCGCCTCAAGAGGTCTATCGCTCCCGCGACGCCGTCTTGAAGCGTCAGGAATTGATTGAAAACAATCTTGCACTGATAAACAAGGAAAGCGATAAGTCTATCTAATAAGGAGAACCCCCTATGAGCAAATACCAAGTACTTAGCGAATCAACCCCTAATCTGCCTTGGCAGGATGCCCCCAAGAACCTCCAAGGTCCGATTTGGCGTTATTCGAATAACCCGATTATCGAGCGGAATCCGGTTCCGGGGATCGCCAGAATCTTCAATTCTGCGGTAGTTCCTTGGCATGATGGAGGCTTTATTGGCGTTTTCCGCGCCGAGACCACAGCGACTTTACCACACCTTAGAGTCGGGAGGAGCGCTGATGGCATCAATTGGACGATCGCCGATCGGCCGATCGATTTCAAGGATGAAAACGAAAAGTCATGGAATCCTTATTACGCATATGATCCGCGGGTGACGAAAATCGGTGAATCTTATTATGTGACGTGGTGCACCGAGTTTCACGGACCGGCAATCGGACTTGCGAGGACAGACAATTTCGTGAACTTTACAAGACTCGAGAACCCCTTTATCCCCTTCAATCGAAACGGCGTTCTCTTTCCCCGGAAGATTGACGGCGAATATGCAATTTTGAGCCGGGCTTCCGATAATGGCCATACGCCCTTCGGCGATATCTTTCTCTCAAGAAGCAAGGATCTAGTCTACTGGGGGAAACACCGTCATGTCATGGAAAGAGGGGGCAGCGGCTGGTGGCAGGGCCTCAAGATCGGCGCTGGTCCCACGCCAATCGAAACATCGGAAGGTTGGCTCGTCTTCTACCACGGCGTCTGCAACACCTGTAACGGCTATGTCTATTCTTTAGGCGGAGCGATCCTCGATCTTGAGAACCCCGCGATCGTCAAGTACCGTTCCAGAAACTATCTCTTGACTCCGGAAATGCCGTATGAGGAAGTCGGTTTCGTTCCTAATGTCATTTTCCCGTGCGCCACGCTCCAAGACGCTAAAACAGGAAGGATCGCCATCTATTACGGGGCGGCTGACTCGACCGTCGCGCTCGCATTCACAACCGTCGATCTAGCTATTGACTTCATCAAATCGACAACCGAAAGCATCGGCAGAGATCAGACAGATGGCAAAGGGTAGGCGAGGAGATGAAGCGAATGGTGTTATTACTGCTCACGATCTTATTCGTCATCACGGCACTTTCATGCAAAGATACTTCGACAACCATGGAAACGACTGTTTTATCGACCACTCAGTCCACCACGATCTCGACCGAACCCTTGACTACGACCACCGATGAGCCTTCGACCACAATTTCACCAACTGAAACCATTCCAAAGCGGATCATCGACCACGTCGAGGTCATCACCGCTTCGCCACAGGCGACTAAATTAGTGGAAATCGGTTTGTTCGAACTTGAGGGAGAGGAAATAATCGCCGATTTGTACAACCCCTATGATTACAACCAGATCAAGATCGTCATGACATTGACCTCACCCTCGGAAACTGTTAAAAACCTCCACGCTTTTTGGTTCAAACAATACGCGTCACACAGTTTGATCGCCGAAACCTATAATCAAGATGGCTATATCCTGAGTGGTCAGGAGCGTGTCTTCTGGCTCGATGAGGGAATCAGCCATTACATGGTTCGTTTCCGGCCTGATGAAGCGGGAACATGGACTTTCAGTTATGATGTGTTGGTCAACGATACGGTTGTTCAAACCGATAACGGTTCATTGGTGGTGAATGAAGCTAGCGCCCTAACAAACGGCTATATCGGCATCAACCAGACTAGCAAACGCAATTTTGTCTTCGATTCGGGGAAAACCTACTTTCCAAACGGAGCCAACTTCGGCTGGTGGGCCACCTCGCTTGGCACCTACGACTATTATAACTGGTTCAAAGCGCTAGAGGAGACCGGCGGAAATTACGCCCGCATCTGGATGTCGAACCGCGCCTTCTCGATCCACCGCGATTCCTATACCAATTTCGATTCGACGCAAAACATCGCCATCCGGCTCGACAGTCTTTTTGAATTCGCTGAGGAATATGGAGTTTACGTGATGCTGACACTGATCAACCACGGGCAATTCAGCGCCACCACCAATCCCAACTGGGGTATCAATCCTTATAACTCCGCCAATGGCGGAATGCTCGATCTCCCGATTCAATTCTTCTATAACGGCGAAGCCCGAACGGCATACAAGAATGAACTTCTCTATCTGATCGCCCGTTACGGCCATTCGGAAAATCTATTCGCCTGGGAACTCTTCAATGAAGTCGATTGGGTCGATGGCTACAATTCCGGAATTGTCACGAGATGGCATTCGGAAATGGCCCTCTTCATCAAAGCAAACGATCCCTATGGTCACCTTGTGACTACCAGTTATAAATCTCCTTCAGGAACTGATGCCTATCTGCTCAATTCTTTGGATTTCTGCGCCGCTCACAGTTACGAATATTATGATAAGCCATATTATCCGAAACTGCTCCAAGAGATGGATGCCATGGCGGCTAAATACGACAAACCTGTCTTCTTTGGCGAAATCGGCATCGATTGGCGAAACGGCTCGGGAACCTATGGCAAGGACCCAACCGGGATCACCCTGCACCAGGGTCTATGGGGCGGCATCATGGGTGGATCTGGGGGCGCGATGCAATGGTGGTGGGATTCCTGGATCGACTTATATGACCTCTGGTATCGATTCGAGGGAATCGGCTCCTATATCAAGTTGATGGATCTTGGAGAAGCCGCTTATCAAAATCTTCGCACTATGGATGGCGTCTCGATTTCAAACGCCATGGCCGGATTGATGGGCTACGCCACTGAAACGGATGTCTTCGGGTATCTCTATCACCGGCAATGGAACTACTATAGTCCCAATCCGGATCCCGTTAGCGGCATCGAAATCACCCTGCCCATCGATAACGGCGACTATTATCTGACGTTTTACGACACCATCACCGGCACTGTGACTTATTCAACATCGATTGCAGTCACTGCCGGAACACTGGAATTCACGGTAATCAC
>JAQVPE010000070.1 GCA_028702245.1 Candidatus Izemoplasmatales bacterium | reverse complement strand
AGTTCGTGTTTATACTACGCCGCTTTCAATCGAAGCAAAATACATTTATGAGCTGGATGAATATGAAGATTCACTTGGCAACCCCTTGCAAATCGAAGAATCCGATTATCTTGGCATGGACTTCATCGCTGATGGTATCGGTGTGGCCACGGTTGAACGTTATGTAGACGGTGACACGACTTGGTTCAATGCGGGCAGCCAATCGATCTCGGTCAGATATCTTGGGATTGACACTCCGGAATCGACCGCCCTTTATGAACCATGGGGCAAAGCGGCCGCCAGATATACCGAGAGCAAGCTCAGAAACGCTGAGACAATTGTTCTTCAAGCTGAAGGCGAACGCACCGATAGCAACGGCCGTTATCTGGCCTGGGTCTGGTATCGCGATAGCGCCGAATCCGATTTTGTGCTACTCAATATGGAATTGGTTGAACTTGCCTATTCCAAGAATAAAGTCGCAACCGGATCAAAATTCAACGACATTCTTTTAAGCGCCAACTGGGATGCCTCGCTGACAAAAAGACGAGTTTGGGGTGAAATCGATCCCGAATACGACTACAGCAAGGAAGGCTCACAGATGACGATCCAGTATTTGATTGAAAACTTTGAGGAGTATGTTGGTCTTAAAGTAACAGTAACAGGAACCGTGAGCCGTAAAGTCGGAAGTCACGTATATCTTCAGGATGATAACGGTTATGGCGTCTACATCTATACCGGTTTCACTAGTTCCGCCCAACTTGTCGTTGGTGCGAACCTCACCTTTGGCGGGATGGTTCCCACCTACTACAGCGGTAGCCCGCAATTGACCAATTTCTCGACGAGACAATTGTTTGTCAACGTTCCGGGGGATCCGATCGAGCCCGTGGTGATCACCTACAATGATCTTGCTTTTGCTAAGATTGGCAGTTTGATCAAATTTGAGAATCTGATCATTACCAGTTTGTATACCGGCGCATCCGGAGCGACGATCAATGCTCGCGATGGCTCATACAACTACATCACAATCAGAATCGATGATTCAACATTGATCACCCTTGAGGAGTTAGGACTGCTAGTTGGCGATACCATCAATGTCATCGGACCGCTCAGTTACTATGACTATGATTTTGACGGCACCGAGCCAAATTATGTTTACGATAAAGATAACTACCAAGTAATGCTCGCTGATTCAGGAGACATCACAAAAATCAATATCGATTGAATCGATTGATTTGATATAAAAAATATTTTTAGGAGGATATAGGAAAATGAGTTTAAAGAAATTTGTATTCTTTGGGCTACTCCTGGTTATGGCTTTTGTTCTTGCCGGTTGTGAAGATTTGACAACCGCCGCGCCGACAACAGCCGCCCCGACCACAGTTGCCCCGACCACGGTAGCGCCGACAACGGTAGCGCCGACAACAGTGGCACCAACCACTGTAGCACCAACGACAGTCGCTCCGACGACTGCGATGTCAGATGACGACTTTGTCCAGGCGTTTCTCGACGCCATCGATCTTGGTGATCTGACTGCAGTGACCGAAGATTTGACCCTTACCGGATCGGTCATGGGCATTACGCTTGTTTGGACCACTACTGACGCTGACGTTGTGACCGCTCTTGGCGAAATCACCGTTCCGCAGTATGGGCAAGGCGACGCAACTGCCACTCTGAGAGCAACAGCTACTCTAAGAGACACAGTATTGTATCGTGACTTTGCGGTTACAGTAGCTGAAGAGTCTGCTGTTTCGTTCTTAAACAGACTGGGAGCGATGATCATCATCAACAGTTCTGACAACATCACAGTCAGTTTCGATGTTCCAGCCACGTTGCAGGGAGCCACGATAACTTGGGTGTCTAGCCATCCGGCTATTGCCACGGTTGCGGCCGCAGCTGTCGAAGGCAGTTATGACATTACCATTACTAGACCTGTTATCGCCGATGGCGGCGTTGATACAACCGTCACCTTGACTGCGACGCTTTCAATCGGCGAAGATGAAGTCGAAGTTGCCAAGACGATTCGCGTTATCGCCGTTGAAGAAGAAATCGTTAAGATCACGATTGCCGAGGCTAGAACTAAAGCCATCGACGAGCAAGTATTGATTGAAGCGATCGTCACGGTCGCCGGTGGAACACAGGCATTCGTTCAAGATGAAACCGGTGGAATGTACATTTATTTCATACCAACATCGGTATATAGCGATCCGATCGTTGCCGGCGACAAACTCTTGATTCTTGGCGAAATCGATATTTACAGCCAAGCGGTCCAGATGAACCCCGCTCAAGAAGTAACCTTGGTTTCTTCCGGCAATCCGATTCCGGAACCAGTAGCCATGGCTGAACTCGATTTGGCTGAACTTATGAATTATCAAGGAAAGACGGTATCGATACCGAATCTTGTTATTTCTGAACTTGTAGTTCCGACAGCCGATGGCGAATCATTTGGCTTCAAGGTTACCGATGGTGTTAGCGTTCTTGAAATTCGCGTTGACAAATACACCGCTAATTATGCGGCTATCAAAACCCATTTGAACACTCTTGAAGTCGGCGACTCAGTCAATATCGTTGGCATGGGTGTTGGTAGGTTCAACGCTACGCCGCAAGTTGCAATGATGAATGCGGCTCAACTAGTCGAAATGACCAATGCACAAAAATTAGCCGCCGATGTCGCTTCTCTTGCAATCAGTCTTGAGATCGCCTCGGGAGTTACGGTTGAATTGCCGCTTGTCGGAGAGTATGGTTCAACTGTTGCTTGGGACGTTGCGACAGCAATCCCAACAGCTACATATGACGCTTTGACAGGTGAATTGACTTATCCGGATGTCACAGTATCAACTGAATACACTTTGACGGCTACGATTTCAATGACCGGCGAAACCGATCAGACCAAACCGTTCACAGTTACTGTCCTGCCGATGACCGACGCTGCCAAGTTGGCCGCTGACAAAGAAGAAGCAGGTCTTGACGACGACTGCAACGAACTCGATGAAGTTGCGCTTCCGGCCGCGGGCACTTATGGCACTGCCATCACTTGGGAAGTCTTGAGTGGCGATGCTACGATTGAAGCGGGAACTTTGAAGTTCGCTTATAAAGGCGAAGCTTATGTAGTTGAAGTTAAAGCGTCATTCTCATTTGCGGTTTCCGGTGGCGATCCACTGACAGACGAAGCAACATATACAATCAATGTTTCACCGCTTGCCGTAGTAACAGACTTTGCCACTCTAAATGAAAAAACCGGTGAAGACTGGACAATAGCTAGTGGTGATGAAATCTATGTCAAGGGCATTGTAACAGGAATGTATGTTACATATGGTACTTTCCTCCAAGATGCAAACGGCGTTGGTTTCTATGCAAACGGACTTAAGGGTCTGACTGTTGGCGATGAAGTTATCGCAAAAGGTACTCTTGGAGTATACAACAGCACAAGACAAATTAGTGGGTCATCGTTTATCCATGAAGTATCTACAGCTAATGATATTATCAAGACACCGATGACAATGGCAGAATTACAAGCTATAACGTTTGCCGAATGCCATGAATATGCCGGTATGGTGATTTCACTAGAAGCCGGATTGACGATTAAAGCATTCCGAAGCCCATATCTTGATTTTTATTGGTATCTTGATGGATCGACACAATACTTGTTGTCAATATACTTCAATGATGCGAATCTCAATTGGCTTGACGACATCTATGAAGCAGACGACACCTTACCAGCTATAGAGTTTACTTTCTATAACTTATATACTAGTGGGAATAGTTTTAATATTACTAATTTGGTGATTGAAAGAACACCGAATCAAGATGTTATGCTTGACAAAGCCAAGTTGCCAGCGACACTGTCCTTAACCGGAGACTATGTTGTTCCTGAACCTTCATATGGTTCAACTTACACAGTTACAGCTGTTTCATCAGAGTTGACCGCTTACATCGATCATACGACTACTCCTGGAACTTTGGAGGTTACACAGCCGCTTGACGCTGATAAAGTTGGCACGGTTACCATTACTGTTTCCAAAGACGGAGCTACTAGTCAAGAACTCGTGATCAACGTTACCGTTAAGATGTATGTAGAACCAAGCGGAGATCCGGTAACGGTTACGGCTCTAAATCCCGGAGGGACAACATTTAGTATTGTTGAGGGTACTAACTATGCAACCGAATTAGGTTTGAATCCTGCAATATTCACAGTTACATTTGGTAAAGGCGGTAGTTCTTCAGCAACCGCAATAAGAACTGAAGGCGGTTGGAGAATGTACTACAACACATCCGGCGGGAATCTAATGACAATTGCTGTTGCAGAAGGATACTCTATTTCTTCAATAGTGTTAGAAATTTCTACTAACAAATCAACCGGTGATGCGATAACATTTACTGTAAATGGTACAGAGTATACTGAAACAGGTATAGTAGGCAATGTGGCTACTAATGATGGATTAGGTACAAACTGGAAAACTTTAGATTCTATGGTCATTGATAGCGATACCGTGGTTATCCAAACCATGAATTTGGTCAATGTTCAACTATGGGTCTGGAGTGTAGAAATCACCTACGTAGCTGATTGATGTATTACCATACAACATGAATGAATAAATCAAAAAAGGGCCTAAAGGAATGAAGATTCAATTATCTTCAGGGACTTGACGGTCCTTTTTTTGTTACAAGGATATAGCATGAGTATAACTATAAAACAAAACGCTATTAGAAACCCCAAAAATGCTCTTAGTTTATTAGTTGTCTAGTCGGCAACTATAACAATCGCAGGATGTTTCACATTTTGCCGTTTTGAAATACCGCTGTTTGATTGCAGGACGATTACCGTCATGATTACCGAAGAGAACAGGTATTGTCTCTTTCATTGCTTGGTTTATTGATGCAACCGAGTCCTCCATATATAAAAAAGATCGTCATAAGAGACGATCTTTTAAACAATAAGATAGAACTTGTATGTACTTGATGCCTTGACGGGTAGTATCCTTTTTCCTGGAGATGCGCTGTTTCTCCTTGCATAATGAGCGTATTTTTCTTAGCCATTATTCTTCGTTCTTAATATGATAGGTTATTATTGATAATTAGGAGCTGAAGCGGTCAACTCAACATCATGCGGATGTGATTCAACCAGACCGGCGTTGGTTATCTTGACAAATTTGCCGTTAAGTTTCAAGGCTTCGATCGATTCCGATCCGGTATAACCCATTCCCGCTCTAAGACCACCGATCAATTGATATACTACGTCTTCAAGCTTGCCTTTATAGGGGACTCTTGCTTCAATGCCTTCAGGGACAAGTTTCCTTGCTTCGACATTTGGATCTTGGAAGTATCTGTCTCCGGAACCTCGGCGCATAGCCGCGAGCGAACCCATACCCTGATAGATTTTATAACGGCGGCCGTTATAGATGATTTCTTCTCCTGGGGCTTCCTCTGTGCCAGCGAAGAGAGAACCGAGCATAACCGTGTCCGCGCCTGCGGCAATCGCTTTGACGACATCTCCGGAATACTTGATGCCGCCATCGGCGATGATGGGAATGTTATGTTCTTTACAAGCTTTATATACTTCGGAGATGGCCGTGATTTGGGGAACTCCCAC
>JAQVPE010000069.1 GCA_028702245.1 Candidatus Izemoplasmatales bacterium | reverse complement strand
CACTAAGGTCTATGCTAGTGGTTTTGAAACAGAAATGTCAGGAGGGCTTGGGGTTTTGGAAGATAACCTTGTGGCTCACTCTGTGACCGAAGTCGAATCTTGGTGGACCACCAACATCCCCGCTATTCTTGAAAGCGACTTGTGGAGTTTCGTCACCAACAAGCCAATGCTGTTGCTCGCTCCGGTTTCTGAATAGGCATTAAAAAGCACTCTTATCTGGCGGTTCCCAACTTCGGGAGCCGCCATTTCATTTTCACTTATCACTTCTGTTTATAATGAATTTTGATTCATTTACCCGGAAAATTCTAAATGAATGGCCATTTTGATTTTGATTCTGCTATAATGAATTGATGATTTAAATGCCCGAATATGGCTCTGTAATCAACATGACAGATCAATCGCGAACAATACTGAAATTTAAGGCAGATGTCTTAACATTTATTCTGATGGTTTTCATTATTTTAGGAGATGATCATAAGTGCCGATCAAAAGCGTCAAACTGCCGATTTATATCTCTAACCGCCCTTCTGACAACTATGAGAAAGTGTTTTTGCCATTATTCAAAAACGCCGAGATTTTGGAAAGACGCGCCTATACTCTTTCCCACGACTGGATCCTAAAATCCAAGGAAGCCTTGTTGCAGTTTTTACAACAGGGAGGAAAGATCAAAATGATCGTGACCTACCCCCTTCAAAGCAAACTCCATGAAAGTTTCCAAAGAAATGATCATGAGGCGATCGAAGCCATTCTTCGAAAAGATCTCGTCGAGCCTTTCAAACGGGATATTCCCTACTATGAAGTCTGGCTAGTCGCTTATCTATCGCATTTGATCGTCACAGGCAAACTCGAGATCAAAGTCTCGATTCCAAGAGAAAGAGCGAGTGTCCATGACGAGATCACCTTCATCAAGGAGGCGGATGACACCGTCTGTTTCCACGGCACTTTCTTTCCTTCATCGGCAAGCCAGGAAAATGTTGATGTCTTTGTTTCCTGGGACCAGCGGGACAAACTCAGGATCCGCGACTACCAATCGGAGTTCGATCAGGAATGGAAGGGGAAGGACGACGATTACTTCGTCTTGCCCCTGCCCGAGGAGTTCATGGTCGATTTTAAGGAACTTGCATCTAGTTACAATCCCTATCAGTATCTCCTAGAAAACAAGACCAAATACAAGCTGCGCAGCTTCCAACAAGAAGCGATCGACAATCTTGCTTCGAGCAACTGGCAGGGCATGATGAACGTGCCTCCCGGTTCGGGAGAGATGCTCACAAGCTTGTTCGCGCTCGACCAGTTCATCGTCCATGAACCTAGGACGATCGCCCTGGTAATCTGTCCCAATCTTCACCGGTTGACCCAGTGGATCACCTTCTCGAAGCAAAAATACCCAAACAAGGAACTGATCACTTTCGCAAGCGAAGAAGAAGTCAAGGATCCGGATTTCACCGATACTTTGAGACTCAAACTGAAGGAAGACTTCATCATCGTTTTTGTCACTTACAAACTCTTTTCGACCCAGACTTTCCAAACGGTCTTCGCCAGGAACAAGAACACCGCCTTCTACATCTTCGACGAATGCACGCTTCTAAGCGAAAAGCAGTCGATGCTCTCGATCTATCCGCTCCAAGGCGGCGGCAGGATCGGCATTACCTCGACGCCCATCGAGTGGCTCAAACCGGAGAAGGCGAACTTCCTTAAAAAGCAGTTCCCCGTAACAATTGCCGATTATCCCCTAAAAAGCGCCATCGGGAAGACCCATAGCGAATACGAGTACATCACGTTTCTTTCGGAGATGATCATTTCCGAGTACTCCGAATACAAGCAATTCACCTCGCTGCTTCTAAGACTCAAGAACGAAAAAATCGAGGAAGCGCGCAAGCGTGAGAAGCAAGCTGAGTATGAAACAAGCAGGGAACTCGTGATCGAGAAAGCCTACAACAAGAAGAACGACTTTCTCTATGTCCTGCCCCGCTTCGAACGAAAGCGGGTCATCGTCTACACCGAAGAATCATTGATCAAGGACGTCAAAGAGTCGCTTGAGTTCTCGCTCAAACTGAATGTCGCCGAACTGTCGTCAAAGACGCTGCTCGAGGAGCGTCTCCAGATCCAGAAGAAGTTCACCCAAGGAGCGATCGACGTCATCGTCACCGCGGACGCTTTCACCGAAGGCCTCGAAGGTTTGGAGCCGAAAGCGATCTATCTGCTTTCTTCGCCGACCTCGCCCCGGGTCTTCTTCAAAAGAAGGGGCGAACTGATCCAAACCCAAAGCGGGAAATACATGGCGAAGATCTATGATTTCATCACGATCCCGCCTCGCCAGGGCTTCCATGATCCCCTGCAAAAGGAGATCGTGATGCGGGAACTGCCAAGGGTATTGGAACTTTCCAGTCTCGCAAGCGATGCCGATCTCGAGGAATTATCCGAATATCTCGAAACTTTCAAACTCGAGCACCTTTTAGAGGAAAAGTCCGGAGTCGAGATCGTAAAGAAAATCTTTGTCAAAGAAGAAACTTACAACGACTAATTCAAAAAAGGAATGATCATCATGTTTTGCTTTTCGAACCAGGAATTCCAAGAGATGACCAACAAGGCGTTTCTCTCGCTCGATCCTTTGATTCTCAAAACATTTCCCGCCAAGGAGAAAAGGAAGTTTGCGACCCTTTTCACGATCATCACCGCCTTTGATCAAACAAAAACCTATCACGAGAAAGACGTCAACGAGATCCTGAAACCAATCTATCATGATTTTGCGACCATCAGAAGATACCTGGTCGACTACGGCTTTTTGTCAAGAACTCCCGATGGTAGCGTCTACCGGGTCGAAAACCCTGATTATCGCAGTTGTTTTCTTCTTGATTGAACCTCGAGATAGCTGATTGGACAATTCTGAAAAAAGGAAGGTTTTTGGCGAAAAAATCTTCCTTTTGTTTTCCAGATATGGTAAGATAAACACTAGCGGAAGGAGCAATTACTGTGAGCAAACTGCAAGGAAACATCCTTTATGGCCAGTCCGGCGGACCGACCAGCGTCATCAACTCCTCGGCCTACGGCGTCATCATGGAAGCGAGAAAGCACAAAGAAATCGGCCAGGTCATCGTCATGAAGCACGGGATCAAAGGCGCTCTCAACGAAGAGTTCTTTTTCATCGACAAGCAGGACGAGGAAACGATCGAACTACTCAAACACACTCCCGGCTCCGCTTTTGGCTCCGTCAGGTTCAAACTCAAAGACTTCCGCGAAGACGATTCCAACTATCTTAGGCTGCTATATATCTTCAAAAAATACAACATCCGCTATTTTCTCTATAACGGCGGCAACGACTCGATGGACACCTGCGCCAAGATCGCCGATTATATGAGCCATATCGATTATGACTGCCGGATCATCGGCATCCCTAAAACGATCGACAACGATCTTCCGTGTACTGACCATACCCCGGGTTACGGCTCAGCCGCAAAATTCATCAGCAACACGATGATGGAGATCTGTTATGACATGCTCGCCTATCCGAACGGCAAAGTCACGATCGTCGAGATCATGGGCCGCCACGCGGGTTGGCTGACCGGCGCCGCCGGCATCGCCAATCTATCCGGTTTCGGTCCCGATCTGATCTACTTCCCTGAAGTTCCGTTTTCGGTCGAGAAGTTCAAAGAAGACGTCAAAAGAGTCTATCACGAGAAAAAACAATGCCTCGTGGCCGTCAGCGAAGGCATCACCAACGAAGAAGGCATCTTCATCAGCTCGAGTTCAGGTATGAAAGACGCTTTCGGCCACTTTCAGCTTGGCGGCGTCGCCTCCAAACTCGCGACGTCGGTCGCTTCCGATCTTGGCATTCCTTCCCGCTCCGTCGAATTCGGTTCGACCCAAAGAGCGGCCGCCCATCTGCAAAGCCTCACCGATGTGAATGAAGCGATCGCTGTCGGTAGACATGCGGTAGAAGCTGCCGTAAAAGGCGAAAGCGACTTGATGGTCGCGATCGACCGCCTTAATAACGATCCCTATGAAATCGGCTTCAGCCTCCATTCTTTGGTCAAATGCGCCAATACGGAAAAACGGGTTCCCCGCACGATGATCAATGAACAAGGAAACGGCATCACCCAAGAATTCCTGGATTATGTGTTGCCACTGATCCAGGGCGAGAATCCCCCGAAGTTCAAAGGCGGCATCCAGCAGTTTTCCAAACTTAAAGACTAGTGTGATATCGTAACCGAAAACACTTGCAAAATCAGTGTTTTCGGTTATAATAGATATTGCCTTTGCGGTTGTGGCGGAATGGCAGACGCGCTACTTTGAGGGGGTAGTGTCCATTGGACGTGTGGGTTCAAGTCCCATCAACCGCACCATATAACAAGTATAGGTTTGACTTTCAAAGATCGGTAAAAATGTCATTAGTAAATGTTTTAAATAGTATGTTTATAATGACTTGAAAAAAACACTTAACTCATAAAATTATGAACTTAGGTTGACATACATTTACTAAAGTTTTATAATGCAAACATGAGTATAATTTATTTTTTATTCTAAGGAGGCCAATAATATGCGAAAAAAGATTTTAGGCATATTTTTTTTAATCCTCTCTTTTTCTACTTTGGTTGGGTGTGACATACTCCAACAATTTATTACAACAACAGCACAAGGAGAGCAAACGACAGAACTAACAGACACAATTGAAACAACGACAGATGCTAGTACTCAAATAACTGATTCAACATTGTATCAAACAACAAATTTTGATTTGACAACAGCTATAACGACTAATGTTACAGATATTACAAATCAGACTACTACAGCAAGCGCAAACCCTACAACGACAATTACAACAGCTACTCAGAATATAACAACAACGACTACTCAAAATATTACAACAACAACTACTCAGAAAATTTACGATACAATCGCAGAAGTAAAAGCAGGATTAGTAGGGGATAGTTATACAACAAAAGGAACAGTAGTAGGATTAACCGGCTCAGGCTTCTTAATGGAAGAGGGAGGCAGTTATATCTATGTCTACTTAAAAGCGATTCCTTCACAAGCAATAGGAGATATAGTTGAGGTGACAGGAACAACCACAACCTTTGGTGGAGCAGTACAGTTTGGCAGTGATTCAGTAGTAACTAAAATAAATACAATTACAGTTACAGTGCCAACAGCTAATGAGCTAGCGGGAACAGCTATAACTAATTACGCAGATGATTTCGAAGTAGGAGACTATATAGAAATTACGGGTAATTTAATAGTAGACGGAACCTATGTAAATCTAATACTACCAGATACGACAGTTAAAGGATCTTTACAAAGCTTATCAACAGAATTGGACTTAAGTACATACAATGGTAAAGATGTCATAGTCAAAGGCTATGTCTTATATGTAAGTGGCTCAACTACAAAATACTTGAATCTTTTAGTAACGGATATTGAAGAGGTTCAAGCCGTAACTTACGATACAATCGCAGAAGTAAAAGCAGGATTAGTAGGAGATAGTTATACAACAAAAGGAACAGTAGTAGGATTAACCGGCTCAGGCTTCTTAATGGAAGAGGGAGGCAGTTATATCTATGTCTACTTAAAAGCGATTCCTTCACAAGCAATAGGAGATATAGTTG
>JAQVPE010000068.1 GCA_028702245.1 Candidatus Izemoplasmatales bacterium | reverse complement strand
GAGGTGTTATGACTGGACAAGCGTGTTGTCGCAAACAATTTGTTAGTAGACGATCAGATTGAAGTCGCATTGAGACCCCAGTCTTTTTCCGAATACATTGGCCAGCAAAACGTCAAGGATATGATCATGATCGCGGTTCAAGCCGCAAAGAAGCGCGAAGAATCGCTTGACCATGTGTTGTTATACGGTCCTCCAGGGCTTGGCAAAACGACACTGGCATCAGTGATTGCCCACGAACTCGGCGTCTCAATCAAGGTGTGCAGTGGGCCAACAATTGAGCGGACCGGTGATTTGGCTGCGATTCTTTCATCTCTTGAACCGGGAGATGTCCTTTTTATCGATGAGATTCACAGGCTTCCTCGGATCGTTGAGGAAATCCTCTATTCATCCATGGAAGATTTCGTTATTGACATCGTTGTTGGCAAAGACACGGGCGCAAAATCCATTCGCGTTGATTTGCCGCCATTTACCCTTGTCGGAGCGACGACAAGATTCGGGGATTTGTCGGGGCCGCTTAGGGAACGCTTCGGCATTGTGCACCGGCTCGACTTTTATGAAGTCGATGATTTAGAAACAATCTGTAAAAGAACTGCGGGAATCTATGATTGTCCAATTGAATTGCATGCTGTCAGTGAGTTGGCCAAACGCAGTCGCGGAACACCGAGGATTGTCAACAGACTATTCCGGCGGGTTCGCGATTTTGCCGATATTCTTGGGGATGGAACGATTACGCTCGATATCACCAAAAAAGCATTGGGAAAACTGAAAATTGACGATTGCGGACTGGACCGGAAAGACCGGGAGTATCTAGGAACAATCATCGAAAAGTACCGCGGCGGTCCGGTAGGGTTGGAAACGATCGCCACTTCGATTAGCGAGGATCCACAAACGCTTGAGGATGTTTATGAGCCTTTTTTGATCCAACAAGGATATCTTTCCCGAACGCCAAGAGGTCGGGTCGCTACTGAGAAAGCCTACAAACATCTCAAGAAAAGCTATCAAGGAAGTCTTTTTTGATGAGAACAAGCGATTTTAACTATAATCTTCCCGATTCATTGATTGCCCAAAAACCGCTTTCAAACCGCTCCGATTCTAAGTTGCTCGTTTTAAATCGGGAAACGGGGTCGATAGAGCACGATCGTTTCTTTAACCTCAAGAATCATCTAAGAAGTGGGGATACCCTCGTTCTAAATGACACCAGGGTCATTCCCGCAAGGTTGCTTGGCGTGAAGCTTGAAACCGGCGCAAATATCGAGATGTTGCTATTGAAGCAACTGGAAAACGATACTTGGGAAACGCTCTGCAAGCCAGCAAGAAGAATCGAAATCGATACCGTCGTCGCTTTTGGCAACGGCTTGTTGCTGTCGAGGTGTGTCCGCGTTCTCGATGAGGGTCTAAGAGTCATGAAGATGATTTATCGAGGCGTGTTTTTTGATATTCTCGACCAGTTGGGCGAAATGCCACTGCCGCCGTATATCCATGAAAAAGTCACCGATCGCGATGAGTACCAGACAGTGTATGCGAAGAACCTCGGCAGCGCTGCCGCACCGACCGCTGGGTTTCATTTTACGCCGTCATTGCTTGATGAAATCCGCGGACAAGGCGTAATAATCCAGTATCTGACCTTGCATGTGGGACTTGGCACTTTTCGACCGGTTCAGGCCGAGGATATCAGCGAGCATACCATGCATAGCGAATCTTACTTGATGCCTGAGGCAGTAGCCCGAGAACTCAATGAGGCTAAATCTCAGAACCGAAGAATCATCGCCGTCGGCACGACATCAACACGTGTTCTTGAAGCAAACATCAAGAAGTTTGGTTGTTTTCACCAAGACGTTGGCGAGACGGATATTTTCATTTATCCAGGATATCGTTTCAAAGCAATCGATGGTTTGATCACCAATTTCCATCTTCCCAAATCGACGCTGTTGATGCTCGTTTCAGCTTTTGCCACGAGAGATATCATCATGGAAACTTACCGTGA
Source organism: Candidatus Izemoplasmatales bacterium (assembly GCA_028702245.1). Lineage (GTDB taxonomy): Bacteria > Bacillota_I > Bacilli_A > Izemoplasmatales > Hujiaoplasmataceae > JAAYZB01. The sequence continues at coordinate 3,620 of JAQVPE010000068.1, read as the reverse complement.
GGCCATCAAGCAGGAATACCGTTTCTATTCCTTTGGCGACGCCATGTTCATAAAATAAAAGGCCATCCGGCCTTTTGCTTATTCAAGAGGATTGACTTTCTTAATCAAATACAGAAATGGTGTATCGAGAAGGGCCACAAAAACCTTAATCAAGTAAGTTGAAACAAATATTTGGAGGACAACCGGAAAACTATAAATACCTAGAAAAGCGATTGGAACGAATATCAATGAATCGATCAACTGACTGACGAACGTCGAACCGTTGTTGCGAAGCCAGAGGTATTTGTCATTTGGCAACTTACTTTTGATTTTTTGAAAAAGATTGACATCAAAAAATTGGGAAATCAGAAAGGCAACCAGACTGCCAAGCGCTATCCGTGGCAGAAAACCAAAGATCGTTTCAAGAGAATCCTGGGCGATGTCTTCGGAATTGGGCTGGAATACCAGAGCCACTTGCATAACGATTAAGGTGATGCACAAAACAATAAACCCAAGCATAACCGCTTTGGTGGCAGTCTTCTTGTCGTAGAGCTCGTTGAGGGCGTCGGTGGCGAGAAATATCGTTCCGTACATGATGTTTCCCAAAGTTGCGTGGAGACCAAATACGGTGATTGATTTCGTAACTTGAATATTGGCAAGGATCGTGCCGATGGCAATCCAGACGAAAATTCCGGTCTTGCCGAATAATTTGTACATGCCGATGAACAAAAGGAAATTTAGAATGGCAAAACCAAACCATAAGAGTTCATTCATCATCTGCCCCCCTTTCATATTCGCGTCGAACCACTAAGAAGTCAATGCGCCTTAATTATAGCAAATTGAAGGTCAGATTCAAGAAAAAACACAATTGATTTGCGAAATAGAGTCGATATATAGTAAAATTAAATGAAATGTTCTGATAGATGGAGGTACAAATGGAAAGAAAAGTGTTAGTTGAAGTTTCTGCTCGTCATGTGCATCTCAGCCAGTCTGATTTGGAGATTCTTTTTGGAAAGGGCTACGAGTTAAAAGTCAAAAAAATGCTTAGCCAACCAGGTCAGTTTGCGGCTGAAGAGCGGGTAACTGTTGTTGGACCGAAACGCGAACTTGCCGGCGTTTCGATCTTGGGCCCCACACGCTCTAAAACTCAAGTCGAACTGTCGATGACCGACGCCCGCGCGATTGGCGTCAGTGCTCCCCTCAGGGAATCGGGAAACATCTCTGGGAGTGCTCCTTGCAAAATCGTCGGTCCCAACGGGTCGATCGATCTTCAAGAAGGAATTATCATTGCCAAAAGGCATATCCATTTGACGCCTGAGGATGCGAAGAAGTTCAATCTGAATGACAAGGACGAAGTCTCTGTGAAGATTGAATCCGACGGTAGGGCTGTTATTTTTGGGGATGTAGTGATCCGCGTGCGGGCCGATTTTGCTTCGGCGATGCATATCGATACTGACGAAGGCAACGCCGCCAATATCAGCGGCGAAGTCTACGGAACCATTCTTTGAATACCGCTTTTAGACATGAAATAGTCCACATCTGCAAGCAAACTGGCGCTAGATGTGGTCTTTTGCATACGCCTTCAGGAACAGTTCCGACTCCCATTTTCATGCCTGTCGGAACCCAGGCGAGCGTCAAGACCCTGGCACACGACGAAATCAAAGAGGTTAGTGACAACCTGATTCTTGCCAACACGTATCATCTTTGGTTACAGCCTGGGACAGAAATCGTCAAACAACACGGATCGGTCAAGGAGTTTATGAACTGGGATGGGCTTATGCTCACGGATTCTGGCGGTTTCCAGGTGTTCAGTCTCTCGAGCCTGCGAAAGATAACTGAAGCCGGAGTTGAGTTCAGACATCATCTCAGCGGTGAATTACTGCATTTGTCGCCAGAAGAAAGCATCGCTATCCAAAACGATCTTGGAGCGGATATCATCATGAGTTTTGACGAATGCGCTCCGTTCTTTTCTGATTACGAATATATGAGCGCTTCGGTCGAAAGGACCATCAGATGGGCTAAACGCGGTCAAGAAACACACAAAAAGCCGGAAAAGCAAGCTCTATTCGGCGTTGTTCAGGGAGGGCCGCATCTTGATCTCAGACGCCACTGTCTCGAAGAACTTATGAAAATGGATTTTCCAGGATATGCACTTGGTGGCCTCAGTGTCGGGGAATCCAAGACCGAGATGTACAAGGTTCTTCAGGCAATGAACCCAGAGCTTCCCTTTGACAAACCTAGATACCTGATGGGTGTCGGCTCTCCGGATGATATTCTTTACGGAGTATTGAACGGAATCGATATGTTTGACTGTGTGTTGCCGACAAGAATCGCTAGACACGGATCGGCAATGACAACATCAGGGAAAGTAGTGATTAAAAACAAAGAGTATGAAGCGGACATGAGCCCTCTTGATCCTGAATGCGAATGTCACGTTTGTCAAACATACACCCGCAGTTATCTCCGGCATCTTTTCAAGGCAGGGGAGATTCTCGGTTTGCGCCTAATCTCATATCACAATTTGTTCTTTTTGAAGCGGTTGATGCACGATATCCGCCAAGCAATAATGGATGATCGTTATGGTGACTTTGCGGCGTCATTCATGGAACGTTTTTACAAACGGACATTTCATCAAAAGGACGGAAGTACTAGATCTGTCTGATCCGATTTGAGCGTCTCGCGAAAATAACGCGATTGATATTGAAAAATGAGCGTCTTGCCTATATAATAGGCTTGATATGTTCGATATTCGTTTGGACATCGTGTTTTTTGAAAATACAAACGGATTGAACCGGGGGTAGACTATGTTCGATGTTAATGAGAAATTCAATCAGAAACCAAACATCAAAGTGATCGGTGTCGGCGGTGGTGGCGGTTCGGCTATCAACCGGATGATTGAGAATGATGTTCAGGGTGTCGAGTTTGTGGCAGTTAATACCGATGCTCAAGTTCTCAAACTTTCAAAAGCCGATATCAGACTGCAACTTGGGAAAATGCTCACCCGCGGTCTTGGAGCCGGAGCCAGTCCCGACATCGGCAGGCAGGCCGCCTTGGAATCCGAAGACGAGATCCGTGATCTCCTCGCTGACACAGACATGGTTTTCATCACCGCCGGAATGGGCGGAGGAACCGGTACCGGAGCCGCACCCGTGATAGCACGGATCGCGAGGGAAATGGGTTGCCTCACGATCGGCATCGTCACCAAACCTTTTGGTTTCGAAGGCCGGAAAAGGATGAGCGTCGCTATCCAAGGTCTTGAAGAGTTAAAACCATATGTGGATACTTTGATTGCCATCCCTAACGACAAGTTGCTTTATATCGTTGACAAGAACACGCCTTACCTTGATGCTTTCAGGGAAGCTGACAACGTTCTTCGCCAAGGTGTTCAAGGCATCACCGAAATCATCGCCGTTCCCGGAGTGGTCAATGTCGATTTCGCCGATGTCAAGACGGTCATGAAAGATAAAGGGACGGCCTTGATGGGAATCGGTATCGCTGGTGGAGAGAATCGCGCGATCGAAGCTGCTCGAGCGGCAATTAGAAGTCCTCTCCTTGAGACATCGATCAACGGTGCGACCGACGCTATCGTCAATATTACTTCGGGTTTCGATGCTTCTTTGTACGAAATCAACGAAATCATC
>JAQVPE010000067.1 GCA_028702245.1 Candidatus Izemoplasmatales bacterium | reverse complement strand
ACCGGAGACAAAGATATCACACCGGAACAACTCAACTCGATCACCAAGGAAGCTTTGCAATCAGCTACCACCAATTATGATATCTATGGCATTTTGGGAGAAGATTTGGAGCTTGTCAGGCTTGATTTCGTTCAAAGATTGACCAATCTACTGACAACCAGATACAACATTACCTTAGTTTCTGCCTCTTTCGATGATATCGATGCCGGCCCGGAAATTGAGCAGATCATCCAAAACAAAGCCCAAGCCATCCAGCAAATCCAGATTGCCGAACAAGAACGCCAAAGAGCGGAAGTCGAAGCGGAAACCATCGTTATCAGAGCAAACGCCGATGCTGAGGTGACTTTGATTGCCGCCGAGGCCCAAGCGGAAGCTCAAGTAATCCTCAACAGCGTTACCATCAACGCCATCAACGCGATGTATTTGGGACAGTTTACTGAAACACAAGACACCGCAACGCCGGAAGCTTATGGTTATCTGACAATTCAGGAAATTTCGCAAACAATTTTGAAACAATTGTACTATGATACCTGGGATGGGGTTCTGCCGACGGTAATCGCTGATGGCGATGGGATCATCATCAATCCGTAACACATTTTCTATTAATTCAAGGATTAACAAATAACTTACCGAATGAGAGAACAATAATGCCACAAATCTATGGAATCGAACACATTTTGTATTTAATTATTACGATCAGCATCATGACCGCTTTAACGATTTTGATCGATAAGAAAGTTCATACTACAAAGCAAAAAGAAGTGACCGTCAAGTTGATTGGAGTTGCTTTGCTTTTAGCAATACTATGGAACCGGACCAGCATTGCGATCTTGAGGAACGGAATCAGTTCTTTCTTGCCGGGGACCTTTTGCGGAGCCAGCAGCTTTGCCTTGGCGATAGCGGTTCTCATCTGTAAGAAAGACAGCCCGGTGTTTCATTCGGTTGCATACACCGGACTTCTTGGCAGCATCCTCACCCTTGTCTATCCCGATTTCATCGGTCAGGATGTGTCCTTTTTCTACCCGATGACGATTTCGGGATTGGTCCATCACACGGTAACTTTTTTCCTGGTGTTGATAATGATCAGAACCGGATATTTGAAACCCGAACTAAAAAAGTGGCATTTATTGCCACTGGGATTATCGGTTTACATGGTCTATGGGTTATTCTTGATAACCGTTCTCGGCTATGGAGACGCCATGTACATCTATCAGCCGATTCTTGAAGGAACCATCCTGGATTGGGATGTTCTTGGCGCGATCTTTCTTGCTTTGCATTTGGTTTTTCTTGTGATCTGGGATTTGATTATGAAACGTCGAAACAAAGAAACAGTATCAATTTAAATAATAACGGAAGTTATCAATTGTTTTCATAACTTAAAGAATAAAGGTAGTGTTGGTATGGTAGTTAAATTTACACCGGAAGAGCAACAAAAACTCAACTTGATGTTTGAAGAGTGGATGGAAAGCGATCATCAAAGGAAACTAGATAACTATCAAGAATTGAATAAATCCGTAATCCATAATGAAATCGTCTTTACCGGCGACTCGATTACGGAAGGATACCCTTTCGGAGAATTGTTTCCACCGGAAATAATTGTCTACAACCGGGGAATCAGCGCCATAACATCGACAAAACTTCTGGCTCACATCAAAACTCAAGTCTTGGATCTAAAACCAAGGAAGTTGTTTGTTTTGATCGGCACCAACGATATCGAAAGGGATATTCCGCTCACGGTTACAGCCAAAACCATTGAGAATATTTGTCAAGAAACCATCCATAATATACCCAATATAAAAATCTACGTATTGTCAGTATATCCCGTGAACGAGACAAAAACCCATATTGAATCGATTGGTAAGAGAAGAAACAAAGATATCAAGGATCTTAATAAGATGATCAACAAGATAGTAGCGCAGATCAAAGGATGCCAGTACATCGATCTATATGAATATTTGCTTAAAGATGGTAACCTGAATGAGCGTTACACTTACGACGGCCTGCATTTAAATATAGAAGGATACCGTGCTGTAACAAACATACTCACCAAGTATGTGAGTGAATAGAAGAATGGTTCGATCAAGAACCATTTTCTTTTGGACTGTTTGCTTAATTCACGTTATAATTATGTATAATCGTATATAGAGGTCTATTTCGCAGTGATCATCTTGAAGGCATTATTGGAGGAAAAGATGAAATTTGGCTATTTTGATGATTTGAATAAGGAATACATCATTACAACTTTGTACACTCCATATCCTTGGATCAACTATCTTGGCAACAAAGACTACTTCGCCCTCTTCAGCAATACTTCCGGCGGTTACAGTTTTTTTAAGGATGCAAGGCAAAGGCGAATAACCAGATTCCGATACAACAATGTTCCTGTTGATAATGAGGGTAAGTATTTCTTCATCAAAGACGGCGACACCATTTTCAATATCGGAGGAAGACCGCTAAAAAGAACTCTTGATAGCTATCTTTGCCGGCATGGCCTTGGCTATTCCGTTATTGAATCAAGCAAAAACCAGCTATTTGTCAAGCAGACCAGTTTTGTGCCTCTTGATGGCAACTGCGAGATCCATCGCCTGGAGTTAACGAATAATGATGAAGACATCAAAGCCGTCAACATCATCAGTTATCTCGAATGGTGTCTGTTTGACGCCTACGACGATATGACAAACTTCCAACGGAACTATAGCATCGGCGAAGTCGAGGTTGAAGGCAGCACCATCTATCACAAGACCGAGTATCGGGAAAGAAGAAACCATTATGCCTTCTATCACGTGAACCAGCCGATTAGCGGATTTGATACTGATAGAGACGCTTTTGTCGGTTTGTACAACGATTTATCCGATCCGCAGGCACTTCATTCAGGCAGTCAGAACTCGATTGCCTCGGGATGGGCACCTATCGCTTCACACAATGTGTATCTCGATTTGAAACCAAAAGAGACTAAAGTCGTCATCTATATCCTGGGTTACATTGAAAACGATCAGAAGGAGAAGTTTGTAAAGCCTGGTGTGATTAACAAAGAAAAAGCCTATCAGATGATCGATTCATATAAAACCAACGATCAAATCGAAATGGCACTGAAAGAGCTTCAAGAGTATTGGTCGGGATTGCTTTCGAAGTTTCAAATCGAAACGAACGATGAGAAATTGAACCGGATGGTAAACATCTGGAATCCCTACCAAAACATGACCTGCTTCAATCTGAGCCGGAGCGCCTCTTATTTTGAAAGCGGCATCGGCAGAGGCATGGGCTTTCGCGACAGCAACCAAGACATTCTTGGTTTTGTCCATATCGAGCCTGAAAGAGCTCGGAAGAGGCTCCTTGACTTGATCGCGACCCAACTTGTATCCGGGAGCGCCTATCATCAATATAGTCCACTGACAAAAAGAGGCAACGAGGGATTGGGAACCGGGTTCAACGACGATCCTTGCTGGTTGATATTGAGTGTCTCGGAGTACATCAAAGAAACCGGCGATCTTGCGTTATTAGATGAGTCGGTTCCCTACGAAAATGACGATTCACTTAGTGCTACTGTGCTTGACCATTTAAAGAGGGCATTCAGCTACACCTTGAACAATCTCGGGCCCCATGGTTTGCCACTGATCGGCAGAGCTGACTGGAACGATTGTCTGAATTTGAACTGCTTCAGCGATACTCCGGGGGAGAGCTTCCAAACCGTCCAAAACAAAGGCGACGGCTTGACTGCCGAGAGCGTCTTTATCGCCGGGCTGTTTGTCTATGCAGCGAACGAATTATTGGAACTGCTAAAAGAAATAGACAATGACTATTATCATGTAGTTGAAAAAGCAAAAGACCAGATGAGCCAAATCATCCTGAAGCACGGCGTTGACAAAGACTGGTTTCTTAGAGCATATGATGCAAGCGGGAACAAAATCGGTTTCAGCGAGAATGAAGACGGCAAGATTTTCATCGAACCGCAAGGGATGTGCGTGATGGCCGGTATCGGTATCGATAACGGCTTCGCCAAGAAAGCCTTGAGGAGCGCCAAGAAATATCTTGATACCGATTATGGCATGGTTCTAAACTATCCCGCTTACAAAAAATACCACCTTGAACTTGGTGAAATATCGAGCTACCCCGAAGGCTACAAGGAGAACGGCGGCATCTTTTGCCATAACAATCCTTGGATCATGATCGCCCTGACTAAAATCAAAGACGGCGAGGAGGCTTTCAAAACTTACAAGAAGATCGCCCCCGCATACTTGGAAGATATCGCTGATATCCACAAGACGGAACCCTATGTCTATTCCCAGATGATTGCCGGAAAAGAAGCCAAGAGGCATGGTGAAGCCAAGAACAGCTGGCTTACCGGAACGGCATCCTGGAACTATGTCGCCATCACCAAGCATATTTTGGGAATCAGACCAACTTACAAGGGACTAGAAATATATCCGGTTCTCCCGAAGGCCTTTGGCAAATTCAAAGTCAGAAGGGTCTATCGAGGCGTCACATATGAAATTGAAATCGATAATTCTCATAATAATGATCCCGATAACTTGAGGCTAACCGTTGAAGGCAAAAGCGTTCAAGGCAATATCGTTGCCTTCAAAAACAAAGATATCGGAAAAACAATACATATAGATGTGATACTATAAAACCTCTATAAATTGCGATTTACTCATTAGAAAACGATATAGTACTTAAGGAGAGACAAGATGATTATTGAAAAAATCAAATTGCATGATGATCCAAATGTGATTTTGACAGCCTATATCCAAACGCCGAGTGAAGAAATGAAAGCGACAATGATTAAACCGGGAATGTTGATACTCCCTGGAGGCGGCTATCAGTTTTGCAGTGATCGCGAAGCCGAAGTCATTGCTCTATGCTATCTAAAGGAAGGCTATCAGTGCTTTATTCTCAACTACAGCCTTAATGAAAAATCTAAGTATCCGCAACCACTGATCGATTCAGAGATGGCGCTAAGGTTAATCCGCAAGAACAAAGACAAATGGTATCTGGATCCCGGCAAGATTGCCGTTATCGGTTTTAGTGCCGGAGCTCATCTAGCCACAATGCTAGCGACCTCAGGCAAGGAAAGGCCGAACGCTTTGATCGTTGGCTATCCCGCATACTTCCCAATTCCTGAGATCAATTATGATTATCCTCTTCCCGTCGTTGACGAACTTACTCCTGACACCTTTATTTTCCACACTTATTCCGACAGCTTTGTGCCGGTGAGAAACGCACTTTACCTCGCAAACGGTCTTGATGAACACAAAATCCCCTTTGAGATCCATGTTTTTAGAGACGGAGGCCATGGTTTATCGCTTGGGAACAACCTCGTTCTAGACGAATTTGAAGACCCGATGATTCGCCATTACGCCAGATGGTTTGTTTTGAGCGTCGAGTGGTTAAACCGAGTATTATCGCCTTTCAACCAATAACCTTTTCAATGCTTCTTCTTCTATGTTTTGCCTTTATGTTTAAAGAAAATGTTATAATCTCGATAGAAACGTCAATATTATTGATGCATAGGAATGATTGAAGATGAGACTTCGGTGAGTGAGATTAGTACTTGATATCGGCATCCATCTGACGATTGAGGGCCAGAGAAAAGGCGTTATGGATAGCTTGTGATGATAT
>JAQVPE010000066.1 GCA_028702245.1 Candidatus Izemoplasmatales bacterium | reverse complement strand
TCCCAGTTTCTTTAGAACCCGATGCTGGGGGACACCGCTTTGATCCCGATAACTCTCCACCAGATACAACGCATGAAGGCCATTGCTACGAATCTTGACTTTCTTCACGAACATAAATATCACCCAATAATCTTTTCATTCTTTTATAGTTCTATAAGAAAAATCGTCATCTATTCCCCGCTTCTTGCGGTTTCGATGACGACTTCATTTGTAGTAAACTAGAAGGAAATTAATTCCGATCGATTCTCAACTATAAAAGTCGGGAAAATCAACAGACCCTAAGTTAAGAAGATGCGGAATCGCGGTGAAGGACAGATTCTTTGTTTTTTTTGCTACGTGCACCCCATTGTTGGTTTTTTTCTACGCTTACAATGTCGATATTGAAAATTGCTATAAGGCTAAACCGCATTATATGTTGTATTATAAGTGCAATAGTTGCACCTCCCAACCGTAACAAAGTGCATTTAATGCATTATGGGTTGAATATAAAGTGCAATTAGAATATAATACAAGTGGGTGGTGAATCAGATGGATATCAAATCATTAAGAAAGAAACTAGGATTAACTCAAGTCGAAGCAGCCAAAACCGTGAATATTTCCTTAAGGTCATACAAAAGCTATGAAAATGATATCAGTAAAGTTAATACGATTAAATATGATTACATATTAAGCAGACTAACTGAGTATGGAAGAATTGACGAAGAAAAAGGTATTTTATCTCTCAAAGACATTCGAGATACAGTTAATGATATATTGCAAAACTATGAGGTAGAATACTGCTATCTTTTTGGATCATATTCTAAGGGTAACGCTCGTGAGAATAGTGATGTGGATTTGCTTCTTGCATCATCTGTATCGGGTTTGGATTTTTACGGATTGGTAGAAAAACTTAGAACGAGACTGCATAAAAAAGTAGATTTACTAACAGTAGATCAACTTAAGGATAATTTTCAACTTATAAATGACATCTTAAAAGAAGGAATTAAAATCTATGGATAATTCGAAAAACGACTTATATTTCGCCAGAAAGATCCACAATGATATTTTGTTTATAATAGAACACTCTAAAGACTTGTCTGAAGAAGAATTAGGTAAAGATGAGGTGCTGTTAGACTCGATCATGTTTCGGTTTATCCAAATATCAGAGAGCATCAAAAGATTGAGTAATGAATTTAAAATCCAGAATAACCAAATTCCTTGGATAAGCATTACTGGATTAAGAAATAAGATAGTGCATGAATACGGCAAAATTGATTTAACCATTATTTACAAAACCGTGAAACACGATATTATCAACATAGAAACTCTATTTTCAAATATACTTAATAAAATTTAAAACGTGTTACATCGGATAATTAATGTTCAACTCACAGAAACACCTTTTTGAACGTTTCGCGCGATTTAAATCACTTCAAAACAGTCTCAATGAATAATTTCAACATATTGAAATATTTTTTAACAGAAAGAGAATGCACTCAACCCTTAACTACACGACTCCAATCGGTTACAGAATTCAAAATCAGGCTTGCATTTCAGCCTCCTAAATGATATGATTTGTATGTGTATGTGTTTATTATTACTGTCTGATTGAAAAACACTTATTTCACGATAGACGACTACGAGATCACCTATGATGATCAAGGAAACCCGATCTTGATTGAAATGTACCAACAAGGTATTTTGACGAAAACTATCAACTACATCTGGGAAGGTCGTCAACTGATAGAAGTTGAGATTATCGATGAATCCACAAGTCAAACGATTCTAGAGACGACCTACCATTACAATGATAAAGGTTACCGGGTATCAAAGACAGTAAATAATGAAACAACCGATTACATCCTTGATGGCGACAAGGTCATCAGGGAAACAGACGGAGCCAATACGATCTATTATCATTATGATGTGGACGGATACTTGATCGGATTAACATACAATAATTTAGACTTAATCTACATCAAGAATCTTGAAGGCGATATCATCGCCATTACCGATACTGAAGGAATCACATTAGTCAAATACAGCTATGATGCCTATGGCAACTTTGAGGTTGTAGCAAGTTCAGGTTATGAATACTTGGCGGAAGCCAATCCTAGATAATCTACAATAAATGGACAGAATAGACTATGCGATATCGGACTAAGTTGAATAGTATTAATCATGAATACAGAGAGTTCGCCGACAGAATCATGTATTAAAGTGCCTTTTCTCCTGTCAACAAGGCTGAATGTCGAGATAAATAATATAGATGTATAGAGTTATAGCTCCGGTACAAGTTTTCGTAATCACCTACTGAATACAATGAGATATCTAGATTCACAATTTCAATATTATGGATAACAGAGGATATAGGTGTTTCGTGTTTAGTGGACGCACAAGGCGTAAACAAAAGCCCAACCCCGAGTCGACTAGAGTTGGACTAGATTGAAGCACTTGTGATTACCTATAGAGTTTAATCAGTGCAATGTAAATTGAGCTACCTAAATAAACATCGCATTCGTTGGTTAATGACTTCTTGAATATGTCAGAGTTATATGACCGTTCTGCCCTCAATATAACCACGATAGCCTTCGGGAGCGAATTGAAAGCGGTAGCCGTCCTCATCATATTCATAGCCGTAAACTCTGGGATTGAACTTTGATACTGCCTCCATGACTTTGCCTACTTCTAAGCGGAAGTTTTCGTCATCATATGGCTCGCCTTGGAAAACAATGACTTTTGTTTCCTTGAGATCGATCAGTTCGAAACCTTGTGGAACCTCGCCGCAATAATCATATGGGACTTCCACGCCTTGAACGTACATTGATGTCCCCGGCTTCTTAAGCGACTTGCCAAGCCACATGCCGATTGGTTCATGAAGGGCTTCCTTGACGCTTGTAAGGACGCCCCAGATATCGCAACCGACTTCCTCACAATAAGCGAAATACTCAGTAGCCTTTAAGCCGCGTCTGATGATCGCTTTTCTTTTTGGTCTATCCATGATTTGAACAAAGATCGTGTTTGTTTTTTCCATTTCTTCTCCTTTTTGATTTTTGTCGTTTATGAGGATGTCATAGGGAGTGAAATACTGAATCGGAATCGGATGGCTCTGGTAGGCTTTGGGGGTTATGTTGAAGCGAGAAGCGAAAGCTCTCGTGAAGCCTTCATGGGAATCAAACAGAAAATCCAGGGCGACATCTACAACTTTATCCTTGGAATCTCTCAATCTCTTGGCGGCGAGTGTCAGTCTCAATGCTCTGATATAGTCGAAAGCTGGCTTGCCGGTCAGTTCCTTGAAGATTCTCGATGAGTGCCACGGTGAATACAGGGCTACTCTCGAAAGATCCGTCAAGGTAATTTCCTGATCGATATTTTCCTTGATGTAGAGTTGCATCCTTTTGACCGCTTTTCTTCTTTCCTGGTCCAAATGACTCACCTCATGTATATGATATCTGATCAATAAGCAATATTCTTGACCGCAATTGCGCGAATCCGAGATTATTATATCATTTTGGGATATGACGGTAAACAAGACAAACATAACCGGCTTGAACAACCAAATCACAAATGGTATCATTTTCCCATCAGCCAATATGTGAGGTGGATCATGTTATTCTTTGATGAAAGTTACCGTACTTTTCAGCCATTCACATTAGCGCACTTGTATCCCGTGCTTGTGTTGATAGCGCTGATAATCCTTATCATTATATTCAAGAAAAACCTTAGAGAAAACAGAAAAGCGGACAAAATCATCCGCTACTCGATTGCGATTACAATGATCGTCATGGAATGGATCCACTATGCTTGGGTAATTAGTAGAAGCGGATTCATGTTGAGTTTGTTGCCGCTTGGTCTTTGTGCGATATCAATGTATCTTACGGCATTCACATTGTTTCTTGATTCCAAAAAATTGTTTAAAATCGTGTTCCCCTGGGCAATCATCGGTTCGGTTATGTCGCTATTGATAGCTGATCTTGCTTATTCGTTTCCCCATTTCCGGTATCTCCACTATTTCGGAAATCACGAGTTGTTCTTGTTTGCCAATTTGTATTTGGTGATCATAAGAGGCTGGCGGATGACTTATCGAGATGTTCTCAAATCGAGTGCGATTTTATTTTCGATCAGCGTTGTATTGTATTTGGTCAACCCCTTGCTGAATACTAACCATATGTTTCTGATGGAGTTGCCCCACGAAGTCTCATTTCTTTTCTCTTGGATGGGAAAACGGTTGTGGGTCGTTGGTTTTGTGATAGGTATCTTTATTTTGATTAATCTCGTCAGTCTGCCAATTAGGGATAAACAGTACCTAAAATCATAATATAGCTACTAAAGCAAACAAAAAAGGGATTCCAGTTATCCCTTTTTTTATCTTTTTCCCTAAAAAAGGGCGATATCTTTGCGATAGAACAACTCATTGCTTGTGATCGACTCAACTTTTCGGTAAGCCTCTTGGCGTGCTTCTTGAAGTGTTTGTCCTTTTGCGACCACGATGGCGACCCTGCCTCCGGCTGTCTCGATTCTTGAGCCTCTTATCTGGGTTCCCATATGCAAAAGCAGCGGGTCAATAAGAGAAATATTGATTTGTTTACCGGATGTATATTTGCCAGGATAGCCATTGCTCGCAAGCACCACTCCCACAGCCGCTTTTCTGGAAAAGTTCAACTTTAGCGGCTTTTTTTGAAGCAGTTTTTGAATCGCCGGTATCAGTTTGGTCCGCATCCTCGCCAAAACGACTTCCGTTTCGGGATCGCCGAATCTGGCATTGAACTCGATGACCTTGATCCCGGATCTGGTCAACATCAGTCCTCCGTAAAGAATGCCGGTGAACGGAGTGTTCTCCTTGACTAGGGCTTTAGCGATGGGAATCATGATCGATTTCAAGGCTTTATCGATGACATACCGTGATATTTGGGGAACCGGGCTATAAGCTCCCATCCCGCCGGTGTTTGGTCCCTGATTATTGTCATGGACACGTTTATAATCCTGAGCGATGGCCAGGGGCACGACTTTGTCTTCGTGGACCATGGCCATCAGCGAGAATTCGATTCCCTCTAAGAATTCTTCGATCACAATTGAATGATGTTTTTTTAGCAATTCGATTGAGGCCTTGTTTGCATCTTCTTTTGTTAATGCGATTACAACACCTTTTCCAGCCGCCAACCCGTCTGCCTTGATAACGATCGGGCACGGTTTTGTCATAATGTAATCCTCTGCGGAACAAGAGTCGGAAAATGCTCTGTAAGAGGCTGTTGGAATGTTGTATTTCATCATCATTTCCTTGGCGAACAGCTTTGATGATTCGACTCTGGCGGCGGCTTTTGTGGGACCGAAGATCGGGCATCCTTCCTCAAGAAACAAGTCGACGATTCCGCGCGACAGCGGTTCTTCGCTCCCCACGAATGTCAAATCGATCGCATTTTCTTTAGCGAATTCCACCAACACACTTAGATCGTTCAATGGAAGATGGACGCAATTAGCTTCCTGGGCAATGCCGGGATTGCCGGGGATGGCATAGATTTGCGCACTCGGATCATCGTGGCGTATTTTTCGCACCAATGCGTGTTCTCGGCCGCCACTGCCAATTATCAACACTTTCATCAATGCTTGAAGTGCCTGATTCCGGTGAAGACCATCGGAAGACCACGGTCATCGCAAACAGCTATCGAATCCTGATCCTTGATCG
>JAQVPE010000065.1 GCA_028702245.1 Candidatus Izemoplasmatales bacterium | reverse complement strand
CAAAAAGAAGACCGGTGGCGATCAACACCCCGGCATAAAAGAGAACTGTCAAATCCATCACCAATTCACCTATTGTTTGAATCCTTTCACGTTTTCGAGCGGAATTGTGAAAGCAATTCCCGAATTGGGCTTCATGAGATCGCCAGCAACACTCTCGATCACCTTATATGCGGTCTCAACTTGGTTGTCCGGCAAGACCATCAATATCACATTAGAATCGACACGGGGATTGTCAAACAAAGCCTTGAGCGTGCCGATGAACTTCATATCATCGCTTTCGATCAGTTTCCTCGCCATACCAGTGCTTTGGATGATCGTCGCTCCTTTGATCTCTTTATCGTTCAATTGTCGCAAGAATTCATCGAGCAGATTAACATCATTCATAACATATACCACTAGTTTCATATTATCAAAAACCCTCCACACAATGAATGATTATACACCTCAGAAATCAAAAATACAACATCAAACTTTGAGAATAATCAAGCTTGACCCAAAGTAGGAAAATCAAACTCTTTTCGGTTATTTAACGGCCTTAAGCCTCTGCTTTGAAAATAACTTGGACATCCAAAACATTGCTCTCAAAAGAAAATGAAGAATGGGTATCAACGATTTCAAAAAAAAGATATAATGGTATTATAAACAATCGACAAATCAATAATCTTAAAGAGTAAGAAACAGAATCGAGAAGGCAATCAAAATCTGGGCTCCGTAGTAGGTGGCATAATTATAGACCACCATAACCCTTTTGGTACCTTCTTTGAAGTAGATTTGCGATAAGATCAAATCAGAAACAAGGAAAAGCGTCGCCCCTACAAAAAGCAAAATTGATGTGACAGAAAAATCAAGATTGATGGCACCAAAAAGCGCTTGTCCAAAAATGGCAAATAGCAAAAACGCATACGCCAATGACGGAATCAAAAGCTTTCTCATCTTCATATTGAGTATCTTGGCGCCAAAATAAATGATTGCGGCACCAACAACACCGATAATCAAAGGATAGACGCTAAACTGCCATATCTTGATTAAAGCAAAATAATAAAAAATATGACCGATTGCGAAACTGAAGATACCGGAAGTGATGATCGTATCGTTTTCATCACTAGGGCGAAGCGGTCTCAATCCCAATAACAAGTCACCTATCAATCCCGCTACCAAGCCCATGAAAATCAAAAAGCCAGTTCCCAGAAAAGAAACAAAATCTTCTCCGATATAATATGGAGAGTTGGTTTGAACCGTCTTCTCGCTGATGACAATCGAAAACAGCAAAATGAAACTGAAACTCGCCAACGCTTTAAAAAACAGGGAAAATAACGATGATTCTTTCATTTCCACAAAGATAAACATCGCGGTTATCACTACCGCCATGGCCATAAAGACATAACTCAACTCCATCGCCTCCTTAAATTCATGCTTCTTGGTCATATTATAGCAATTACCTCGAATAATGTTAGCATTTCACGAGAAAACAGGTCTAAAATAGTCAATATTCTCAGAAAGAAGGTCATAATCGATGAAACGCATCCTTAAAATCCTTTTGCTCGCAGTCCTCAGCCTTATCGCCTTTGTGATTGTCTTTGTTCTTGTCCTGCAAATCTTCGAGTATCGTCCCGATCCGCTCGTTCAACTCGAAATCAGCGATAATCTTCAAGACTCATCAGAAAATTACGCTGAACATGATACAACCTATCAAATCCTTACCTATAATATTGGCTATGCTTCTTTGAGTCAAACCGAGGATTTCGTCATGGATGGTGGCTCCAAAGCGCGAATGGACAGCAAAGAGGAGGTCGAAGCCAATATTGAGGGCATTGAGACCATCCTTGAAGCGGTGGATGCCGATATCTACCTCTTGCAGGAAGTTGACGATTTTAGTTCCCGTTCTTACAAGACCGATCAATATGCCGCTTTCAAAGATACTTTGGGCTATTCCGCTTCCCTTGGCTACAATTATCGATGCCTTTTTGTTCCTTTTCCACTCAATCCGAGCCAAATGATGGGGAGGGTAAGTTCAGGTATCGCGAGTTATATCAACTTCCACGTCACCTCGTCAATCAGGCACCAACTCCCAGGAAGTTTCTCCTGGCCGGTAAGCCTTGCCAATCTTAAGCGATGCGTGGTCGTCTCAAGAATCAATATTGCTGACTCTGAAGCTGAACTTGTCATCATCAATGTCCATCTTTCCGCCTATGACGATGGTTCGATGCGGCTCCAAGAAATGGCTTATTTGAAACAAGTGATGCAGACTGAAGCGGATGCCGAAAATTATGTTGTTGTCGGCGGCGACTTCAACCAAACATTCCCAAAGGCAGTCACGATCGTTGAAAACAACGAATATGATTATCCTCTGATTGATCCATCTTATTGGGAGGCCTTCCCGATGGAAGCCGATTGGTTTCAAGATAACGGCTTCACTTTCGGAGTCGATCCTTCAATTCCGACCTGTCGCCTGCTACACCAGCCTTATGACACCGAAGATGATTCAAACAATCAATACTACGTCATTGACGGTTTCATCGTCTCAAACAACGTCGCCATTATCGATGTCGAAACCTTAAATGAAGATTTTCTCTATAGCGATCATAATCCGGTTTTAATGGATTTCAAGTTATTGTTGCCCTAATAAAAAAAGATGTGCCGCGGCACATCTTTCTATTTGAGGATGCTTTATTTCTTTTCCTTTTTGAAACACATGAACCAATCAAGGCAATAGACGTCATCTTTTTTCTGTTCCATGCGTTCTTTGGCAGTGCCGCATGAACCGGCTGTCGGGACGATGGTGTCATCGCCGGGGCGCCAATCTGCGGGAGTGGCGACATTGTCGCGATCGGCTTTTTGTAAAGCTAGGATGATCCGTTTGATTTCATCAAAGTTGCGGCCCATTGAAAGCGGATAATAAAGAATCGTTCTGATTTTGCCCTCTGGGTCGATGACGAACACGGCGCGAACGGCTTGGGTGTTCGATTGTCCCGGTTGGATCATACCGAACTTGTTGGCAACATCCATTCTGATGTCCTCGATCAAGGGGAAAGTCACTTCGAGGTTCTTCATGCCTTTCCATTCAAGTTCGTTAATTCTCCTTAGCCAGGCGATGTGCGCATAAAGCGAATCGACGGAAAGACCGATCAATTCGGTGTTCAAGGCTTTGAACTCGCCCATCATACTGGCAAACGTCATGAACTCGGTCGTGCAAACAGGGGTGAAGTCAGCGGGGTGGGAAAAGAGGATCACCCATTTTCCTACGTAATCATCGGGGAACTTGATTGTTCCCTGGGTTGTCACAGCTGTAAACTCTGGGGCTTTTTCGCCGATCAAAGGCATTCTTCCAACTTGTTTTTCTTCCATTATTAATTCCTCCTAATTTTCTATTTATTTGTTTCCCATGAGGATTATAACATAAATGAAAGCGCTACAAAAGTGATGTGCTCAATACTCAGGCTTTATTCATGGTGATGAGCGTGCTCCCGGCAAATGATATCAGAGGACGAAAGATTTCCCTTAAGATATTGGTCAACTATCTCATCGGCACGACCGCAGACACCGCGAAGAACGGTGATGTCGATCTCTTCAAACATCTTGACAGCCATTTCGCCGATGTTGCCGCAAATCACAACGTCGACAGCTTGCTTTTTAAGGAAACTTGGCAAGAACCCTTTTTGATGAGGCGGATTCTTAATGATTCTGGTTCCGACGATTTTATCACCGTTTAACTCATGGACAAGAAAGTAGTCGCAATGACCAAAGTGCTCGGTAACCATGTTGTTGGTGACAGCTATGGCGATGTTCATTCCTTTTATTCCTCATTTCCAAACTGATTTTGACGACGAAGTTTTCGGCGTTCTGGCCAATCGCAGGGATCACAGTTTCTCCCGCAAAGCACGTAGTTACCACCGTCAATCACGATTTGTTTGCCGCGAACCAAGGCCTCGGCCAGTTTCTTGCGGGCATCAACATAGATTCTTTGGACTGTCGTTCTCGCAACTTGCATCTGCTTGGCGGCTTGTTCCTGATCAAAGCCTTCATGGTCGATCAATCTAATAGTCTCATATTCATCAACCGACATAACGAGGACGTCGGCAATTTGTCCCCTTCGTCCATACGGACCAAAGCGACGCTCATCGGGGAGCCAGCATACATGGCGTGGTTTTGATGGTCTTGGCATATAAATCACTCCGTTCGTCATACAAATAATACAATAGTATTTGACATATGTCAATAACTATTTCACATATTTTTATCCAGTTTGAACTTCACCGGCGTTTTTCTTGATTTTTGTTTCTTCGGTGATTTTTTCATAATATTCTTCAGTGATGATATATTTCCGTTTGAGAATCCAATAAGCGCCATATATCAATAAACTTGGAATCACAGTGATTGAAAGACGTAACAGAAAACGCATCGGCAACGTTGCGTTTTCCAAAAAGACGCTGTCTGCGGCTTCATTGATTTCCATCGTCCAGCCATCAACAATATCATCATCGGGATCGTTATTGTATGAAAAAACACTGTTTTCTGGGCTTTGAAGTGCAAAGAAAAGTGTCACCAGTTCTTTGTCACTAAGAGTGCTTTTGTCAAAAGTCGGAATCTCTCTTTTCAAAGTCTCGATGTATACAGCCTTGTTTTCATCACTTAAGAGCTCAAAATCATGAAAGGCAAGGGCGACAACGTCGTTTTGAACGCTATTGACAAAGTCCGCTTGTTCGACTTCCGGCATTTCGGCAAAAAGACTTTTCTGGCTTTCAAGAGCGCCAACGTTCTGGCTCATCATATAGACTCCAGATAGTACAAGAACAAGCGTTGTGATCAAGCCTTGAAGGGCGCTTGAAAACTTGGCCACAAACGGTCTCAAAGAAAAGACGATCGCCTCATTCCGTTCACCGGTTTTATACTCGTTGTACTCGATCGTGTTGGTCATGTTGACGATGACGACCATGTAGAAGATTGCCTGCCCACCAAAGATGAATATTCCAAAGAAAACGGCGGTATAGATGTTGACTGGCAGCCAACTTACCCAGCCAAGGGAAAGCATCATCAAATATCCGAACACCAACACAATCAAACTAAAGGTCATCAGTTGCTTCCGAGAAAACCGTTTTGCCAGTAGTGAATAGAAACTCTGAACGGCAATATTGGAGACGGCGAAACTGATAACGAAAATCATCGTCAGAAGACCGTTATAGCCGATTTCAAGCCAGAAGAAATTATAACCAAGAGCGACCAAAAGCCCGGAACCGACGCTATAGAGCATCAAAGCCAAAGCCGCCCAAAGCAGCTGATCGTTTTTGGCGATGACTTTGAACATTTTTTTGATTGTGACTTTGTCCTGCTTTTCGGTCTCAAGCGATTCCTTTGGCTCCTTGACGCCAAAAACAGTCAGACAAGTACAGGCAATGAAAAAGATCACAAATGTATAGGAGATGATACTATAGCCCCGCACCATTTGCCCTACAGTCGTCAATGTAATGATCGCATTACCGGCAAAAGCGCCGACTGCGGCGAAGACAACGACCATGGTCGTTACCATGTCGCGATCTTTTTTGTTTTTTGACAAGGCCGGAATCAATGACCAATAGGGAATATCGTTGAGCGTAAAAAAGGCTTCCCAGAAAATATAGATGACAAAGAAAAACGCCACAAATGCCCAGCCGCTAGGCCTGAAGTTGAACATGAAGATAATGACGATACC
>JAQVPE010000064.1 GCA_028702245.1 Candidatus Izemoplasmatales bacterium | reverse complement strand
TAAGCTCTTCTTGATATCTACAATCGGATCGGTACTGTTTTGTTCAATGACATAATAGACTTTTTCCTTGTCAATAGCACCCAGAATTTCCTGAAAATCAATCTCACCATCACCTACGGGAGCGTCTGTGGCTTTTACAGCCATATCTTTGAACTTTGAAATCGCGAAGATGGACGCCTGCCAGCCTAGGTTTGAGAATGTTGACCCATTTAAGGATATCCTCTTCGCTTTTTTTGATCCAATAAGTGTCCATAACAATCCCAATCTGTGGGTCGAGACCATCAAGGATCAGCTGAAACTTGAAGATGCCTTTAATTTTTTTAAACTCGAAATCGTGATGATGAAAAGCGAGACGAACTCCTTGATCGCGGTATATAATCGCCAAAGCGTTGATTCGCTTGATGAAGCAATCGATCTGTTTCTTTCCACCGAATATGGCTGATAACGGCAATACGGAAACACAGGCGATATCGATGTTTAGTTGTTTTAAAAAACGAATTCTCTCTGAGAAGTGACTTTCTAAATGCCTTAGCTTGTCCTGTATTGATACGACACGAATGCCCTTATCGATCAAAACCGCGGCCGTCGATTCGGTGAATGGAGCTCGAGCAAGTTCCAAAGTGTCGACTTTAATGCCCTTGATCAAAGTCATAGAGTTAGAGAAATCTTTTTTCATCAATTTTCTAATCGTATAGGTTTGCAGTCCAAAAGCCAAATCAATCACCGACCGTCCTGATGTTGTTCTCATAATCAAGAGTGAGCGTCTTATTTAAGTACGTGAAACTCAAAATCCCGGCTTTTCTGGCTGTTAGACCACCTGTGACATAAGGGTTTTCATAACGGGCGTACTGAAGATTTTGAATAACATCGTCAAGATAGAATCCTTCAGCGTAAACCGCTCTTAATTCAGTCAAATCGGTCGATCCATCAAGAACGCTCGCATAAGACAAAGCACCTGTGTCCGCTTCAAATGACAAAGTGTTGGCTAGCGTTCTGGAAATAAAATCCGCAAAGGTTTCACTATCAGCGCTTGAGGCCTCGATCACGAAGTAATGATAACCAGGTCCTGTCTGTACAAGATCATAGCGTTCGGCAAGAACATCATTTGCGCTACCGCGAACGAGCATATCATCACGGTTTCCCTCAATGTCGGAAACGGCAAAATCGACGAATTCAAGCGCGTAGCGCGCCTTGATCATGACATAGGACGAGTCGGCCCTGCCAAAAATATAGCCTTCATTGAGATAAGTCTCGTCGACTTCGTCAAACAACTCGAATGGGAAAAATACATGGGTCATCTCTTTTACCACCATCGGTTCCATGAAGCCCGCATTTTCCGGTGGCAGGTAAACTTGCAATGTCACATTTCGCTCTTGGACACTGTATGGCTGTCTGCCGTTGCCACTCCAATACGTCGGTGTTCCCGAACGTCTGGGAATTTTTGCGGGCTGAGTTGTAAAAATCGAAAGATAATTGGTCAGATTGAGTGAGTTGATCGATTGCTGGTCGGCGTATTCGCCCGGCTGATACGCTTGAGCGTTTGACATCGCATAATTCGCGGTTTTGTATGTGTAGACATTCGCTCGCTCAATCGCTACCCCATTTGTGGAAGGATCTAAAAGACGGGAAACAGAACCTAAAAGGCCAAAAGCCCTTAACGGCCACAAATTGATAAGAGCGAAATCCTTCAAAAAGTCGTTGGTGAACATCTTGTTTTTGGCGATGTATTTGACTGTATTTTGAATCACGGGCGGATTGGTGAACGCCTCCATATCCCATTGCATCATGATCTGGTTGTCTTCCTGGCCAAGCAAACCCTCTCCAGCGAGTTCTTCGACATCTAGCGATTGACTCGAACGGATCGTCTTCGTCTCGCTCGGATCGTCGAAAATCGCTTTGATCACTGCTGGAACTTCATAGTAGGGATGCCCCTCGGTATCTTCGGCCTCGATCATCTGTTTGAAACAGTTGAAGAAGCCGTTCGTCGATGTCGACCAACTCTTGGAGAAAGCTCGTGTTTCTTCTTTTTGCACTATATAATCGATGTAGTTTCGCATCCTGTTACCGATATCATCGGAAACACGGTTGTCTGAATACATTCTGCCGCTCGAGGAAACAAAAACATAATAGGTTCTGGGGTCTCCTCCCTCATCCAAGCCTTCAAACTTGTAACTTTGCGAGGCCATGTCGAACCAGATGAGATCCATGATCATCTTCATGCGATTGACCATCTCTTCGTCCTCAGAAAACTGGATGAAGTTGGCCATCGGCGCGATGTCTTCGGGATAATAGTTGTTCGAGTACCATTCGGTGAAGCCGTAGAGATAGCGCTGATTCATCCAAGCGTTGATTCTTGCCTCCGCCATTTCCATATGCTCGCTGCCAAGTTTGTTGTCGACAGTGAAGCGATCGTTTGGGAAAGCTTGGCCGACTAGATATTCTTGGGTGGCAAAGAGAATCTGGTGGTTCTCCGACCAGTAACACATCGAATCGCTACCGCCTTGATCCATCCAGTACTTGAAATCAAGCATCACGCGTTTGATGTTGGCTTTTGTCGAATCTGGAAGTTGATCTCCATAAGCGTAATAGAGCCTGACAAGCGAGTTCATGCGAAAATCGGAACAATCGTAGCGGCCGTCGATATATGCATAGGTACCTTCAAGTTCGGAATTGACAAATACCTCATTCAACTCAATCCCGTCAGGAAGAGTATCATGATTGAGATATTGATCGTAATAGTAGATAAGCCGGTCGGAACCGCCGGCATCGATCGATTCGATTGGCCGCTGTGGCTCCGATTTGATCGTCATGTTTATGGCGAACTGAATTCCTGTAGATAGCGTCACTGCCAATATCAGCACAACTAAAGAAACCAGTATTTTCTTGGAAATACTCCATGCTTTGATTTTTCTCACTTGTATCCACCCGTCCTAGTTCATTCTTGAAGATATTTTATCATAGAATATGATCCAATTAAACCAAGTTACTAACATCTGCTAAAACTTAATTGTACTGGCCTTTTGTTTCCTTAGTCATCAATTTAAGTATTTCTTTTCGATAATAATAGAACCTCACATAAACTTGATAAATGCAATCAATTTTGTATTCGACAATAATCTCAAGTATAATAATAGCCAAAGACTTACTCGTTTGGAGGGCAATTATATGGGTAATTTTGGCCCGAAACACCTGACTGGCCTTTTGTGGCTGTTTTCTTTGATTTTCTTTTTGCTGATTTTGTTATTGATGATAAAAAAGAAAGGTAACTATGGAACAAAATACGACAGGAAAGTGATCCTTTTTGCATCCTTGTTCATTTGGGGTCTCGAGGTTATCAAGACGATCTATATTTTCCGAAGCGATGACTTTTCTGGCAACGGAAACTACCCCGCTTTCATGATGCCGTTCCATATTTGCAGTATGGCCCTTTACGCTTTTCCGATCCTGGCATCAAACCATCAAAAATTCCGAGATTTCGTCAAACCCTTTGCATTCGCGGTGATGCTGTTGATGACCTCGATCATCTTGGCGATCCCCGCTTCAAGCGGCATCATGGGTTCCGAACCCAACTGGCATTTCACCTATATCAATATTCTGCCTTTCCAGTCATTTCTCTATCACGGAACTTTGGTCTTTGTTCCCTTGTACATGGTTTTGAGCGGTTTCTACCGCCCCAGGATAAGCGACGTTTGGAAAGCCTTTGTTGTTTTGATCGTTGTCGCGGTTTTTGCTTTCGCCCTGAACAAGGCGCTTGGGACGACTGATTTCATGACGCTGGAGTACGGAAACGGCAACCCGTTCAAATCGTTGCTATATGAGAGTTACCCTCTTTACATTCTGCTTCTGTTTTCGGTTTCGACCGGAGGCACGGCTGTGGTGATGATGATTGGTGATATCCTCGCAACTCTCAATGAAAAAAACCGAAAGTTGGCAAACCAGAAAACTCTTCTTCGAACATAGTAGACGTATACTGTAACACCCGGATCACAACCATCCAATGATGGGAGCGAATCCGGGTGTTTTGCTATTTTATCTGTTATTAATAACGCTGTTATTCATCATTGTTTTCGCTATCTTTAACGACCACCATCAGTTTTCTTCTGATAGGGATCCACAGCAAACTGATCACAACGAGCATCAAAATCGATAACGAGATGCGGATGCTGTTGTTGATGAGGAAGGGCATCGCAAACACTCTTAAAGCCTGGACCGAATTCTCAAAAGCCTTGCCTCCGGCCTCTGCGACACTCAAAATATCGACTAGTTCGATATTGATTTCGTCACCTTCAATCGTCACTTCAAGATACCCGATCGTGTTGCCGGGTTTCACTGATCCCCCTAAAACTCCGGAAGTGATATAAGTGGTGCCGGCGATTTCGCTTACCCCATGGACGTGGGTGTGTCCGGCGAAAACGACATCGACATCGTACTCGTCCATCAAATAAAGAAAATAATCACTCTCGCTCTTGCTGTGGATCGTAAAAAGCGATTCGGGATGCAAAGTGTGTGAAGTGTCAAACTCACCAGTCACGGTATCGATCGGCTGCATATGGGTTCTGACAAAAACGTGTTCCTCTTGATTGGCTGCCAAAAGTGATTCAAGCCAATTGAACTGGGTCTCCCCGATTATCCCCGATGAAGTGTCGAGATAGACGAACAACACATCACGATAGACAAACGAATAGGTATTGGGGCCAAAATACTTGTTGTAAAGAGGGGCGCCGTTATTCCAGGCATCATGATTCCCGATCGTTGTATAAATCGGAAACGGTCCCAACTCCAAGGTAGCAGCTATCATCATGTACTCCGACGGATATCCAAGATTGGTCATATCACCGTTTACAATCGCGAAATCAGGATCAAATTCGATGATGTTAGAGAACTCTGGCATAAAAATGTTGTAACCGGAATGCAAATCCGACATGACGACGAAACGTAGTTCACTATCATCTGCTTCTTGCGGAATGATTTCGATGATCTCTGCCTCTCCCACAACCACATCGAGATCAAACACCATTCCCTTGACGCTGGTCAAATGGCCGCCTGAAATAACAACTTCAATCGATGACTCGATCTGTTGATCGTCTCGCCAATGTTCTTGAGCCATATTGCGAATGCCCGACAGGGGCTCGTCATTAATTTTAACATCTGAATGGGCATTCATATTCAAGATATTGATCCGAATCCGCCCGCTTTCTTGAGGATACAAGGAAATCTTCGCGGTTGGCGAAACCAATTTGACTTTTACTTCTCCAAGAAGCGGCGCACTCGATTCTTCCTCGTTCCACATATAATCCGACTGATAATCCGGCGAAACAGCGCCAACGCTGTAGATGAAACCACCCTCGACGTTAGCAGAAAGTTTCGGACTTTCAGTCTCGCTGACGAAATTGGCAATCCCACCGCCATTTGGTTCACGGTAAAACTTCGCCTGGGTCTCCCAATTCACAAACCAGATCGATAAAAAAACAAGCAGACTCACTACAACATACACTGACAATATCCAATGCATCCTTAAATATCGATGCCCCTTTTTGAATTCATTGAAATAAAGGATGTCGCTTGAAATAAAGGCAATAACCGCATTTGTCCGACAAAAAGTATAAATAACCACCCAAAGCGAGATAAAAATTAAAAAGGAATAATTGAACTCGTTGCTGATGACACTATAAAACAAGACAAAAACCAAACCAATAAC
>JAQVPE010000063.1 GCA_028702245.1 Candidatus Izemoplasmatales bacterium | reverse complement strand
ATGGATGGCGGTTCTAACCACCGCCCTGATCGCCGCATTCATTCCGGGAGCGTCCCCTCCCGATGTCAAAACTGCTATTTTTTGCATTATTTGTCGCCTCCGATCATTTCCAATTTATCGATGATGATTTGGATCTTCCCGTTTCGTTCCTCAACATTCCCGGAAACGATCCAAGCGGTGTTTTGAATTAGTTTCTCCTTATATATCATATGTGCGCGCGGAAAGAGCACCGCCTCGATTTCCCGACCTTGATCCTGAAATTCCAAAAAGCTCATTTCTTGATTGTCTTTGGTTTTGATGGTTTTGATTCTGGTCAGAAGGCCGCCAAAATCGGTTTTTCTGCCAATTTCCAGATAAGCGTCCGACAGGGCTTTGATATTGTGAGAATTAAGTATGGGGAAAAACTCTTTGAGAGGATGGAAACTTAAGTTGAAGCCAAGAAGCTCTCTTTCCTTTTCCGCTAGATAAGCGTTGTCATATTCCGGGTATTTAAGAAACACAAAGCCGACTTCTTGAAGGTTTTGGCCAAGATTGAGACCAAGGATGATTTGTTTGTAGTTTTCAACCAAAGTCTGTTTGGTCTCGCCGAATTCATCGAAGACCCCGACAAGGATCAACGACTCAATGACTTTGGCGTTGATATCCCTCCCGCGGGCAAGAAAGTCGACAAGTCCGGTAACTTCTTTATCGTTCTGGATTGCCTCGATCCTTTCCGCGACAACGTTGCCGATATTGCGGATTCCCAGATATGGATAGCGAAGGGAATTGTTCTCCACGCGATAAGATTTTCCGGAAAGGTTGATCCTTGGTGGCAAAACCTCGATATTCAGCTTCCGGCATTCCTTGAGATAGTCAATCGTCGCGTTTTGGCTGCCAAGGGCAAAATCCATCAAAGCGGTCATGAAGAAGCCGGGGTAGTTTGCTTTGAGATAGGCCATCCAATAAGCGACGACGGCATAGGCGACCGCATGGGACTTGTTGAAGCCGTAATTGGCGAACTTGACGATGTAATCATAAATCTGATTGCTCAAAGCTTCTGAGTGGTGTTTTTCCAAACACTTGGCGACAAATCGTTCTCGTTCCTCGACGAGGATCTTCTCGCTTTTTTTGCTGACGGCTCGTCTTAAGACATCGGCTTCCCCAAGCGAGTAGCCGGCAAAAACATTTGCTATTTGCATGATTTGTTCCTGGTAGACGATGATGCCTTCGGTATAATCAAGGATCACTTCCAAATCAGGATGCGGATAAGTTACTTTTTCTTGTTTGTTCCGCCTTCTCAGAAATTGGGGGATATTTTCCATCGGACCCGGACGGAAAAGTGCGATGCAAGTCGCAACATCGGTAAAATTGGCTATTTTCATTTTCAAGACAAGATTGATCATCCCTTGCGATTCCAATTGGAATATCCCAAGCGTTCTTGCCTCTTGAAGCAGTTTGAAAGTTGGCTGATCGTTAAAGGGAATCTTGTAGATATCGATGTTTTTTTTCTTCTTTTCCCTGATTAAATCAATGACTCTCGCAATCACGGTCAGATTTCTAATACCCAGAAAATCGATCTTTAACAATCCGACTTTTTCAAGGTCGGTCGCTTCAAACTGGGTTTGATACAAATTGAGCAGGCCTTTTTGCACCGGAACCAAATCGGTGATTTCCTGGTCGGAGATGATGATGCCCGCCGCGTGTGTGGAGATGTGTCTGGGTTGGTCGACGATTTTCATCGCGATCTCAAAAAGATCTTTGACTTCGGGAATTTGCATCAGGTTATCATATTTAGCGGGGGATTCTTTGATGAACTCGGTGATTGAATTTTGGGTTTCGCCAACGTATTTGGTGACCTCGTCGACGATCATTGGTTTGATGTTGAGAATCCGTGATACGTCTCTTAGGGCGCTTTTTCCCTGATATGTGCCAAAGGCAATGATGTTGGTCACGTGGAGTTTTCCGTATTTCTGAGCCACATATTCGATGACTTGATCACGTTTGTCATCGGGAAAATCCATGTCGATATCCGGCATCGTTATTCTTTCCGGGTTGAGAAAGCGTTCAAAATAGAGATCGTGCTCAAGCGGATCGACATCGACAATACCTAAAACGTAAGACACCAAAGATCCGGCTGCCGAACCTCTTCCGGGGCCAACGAGTATGCCGCGACGTTTAGCGTAGAGCACAAAATCCCAGACGATCAAAAAATAGTCTTCGTAACCCATAGAAAAGATGACGCCAAGTTCATACTGGAGTCTGGCTTGATATTCAGACACTTGCTTTCTTGGATGAAGATATGCTTTCAAGCGTCTCTCAAGGCCTTTTTGGGAAAGTGCCATCAAGTATTCCCGTGCCGAGTAATCGCCTTTGATTGGATATTTAGGAAGAAGTCTATCGCGATATTCAAGTTTTAGATCAATCGAATCAATCAATTCTTTCGTGTTGTTAACGATGCCAAGGTAATCCGCATGAAGTTTGTCAAGTTCAGCGAGAGTCTTGAAATCGTTGATGGCTTCTTCGCCTTCAAAAAGACCGGCCTCGTCAGCGTGCTCTTGAACCAGCAACTCGCGTAGCACCTTCGACGCCCGGCGATCGCTTTTATCATAATAAAGGACCCTGTTGATCACAACAACATCATTTCGGCCCCTTATCGCCGGGGCAATGATCGTTTCACTGGTGAAATCGGCGAGATCGATGCCAAGATACATTTTATCGACGTTACGGTTCAAAATACCGAGATAATGCTTTAATCCTTCATTGTCGTTTCCGGTAATTGTTTTCTTAATATCATAGCGATCGGTTCTTAAAACCAGAATCAATCCCTCGCGAAACTCACTTAGGATTTCCATCTCCAATAGTGCTCCGGGGTCTTCTAGGCGCGAACTGATTTTGATCAAATTCTGATAACCCTTGATGTTAGCCGCAAATAGTAAACCCGCAACCAATCCATCAGCGATTTCAAGAACCACATGCATGCCGATAATGGGTTTTAGACCATTCTTGATGCAAGCATGATAAAACTTGAGGACGCCATAAAGCCGGTTGTTGTCGGCGATCCCCAAGGTTTTGTATCCGCGTTCTGATGCCAAGTCAATGACTTTGTCAATACTGATGATGCTGCCGTTGAACGAATATCCGGTTTGGACAAACAAGTCAAAATCGATCAAAATTTATCACCGATTTGATTATATCACGATTCGAAGGACATAAAAAGCGCTTATCGCTTTTTGAAAACCAATGCCAGACCCACAATCGCCAAACCGGCAAATACGACGAGCCAAAGGTTGTCTATGAACCAATTGTGATTGTTTGGTTCATTTTCGGTTATAGTAAAATGGATTGTACTATGGCTTTCACCTTCAAGAAACAAAACCAGTTCGTATGTTCCCGCTTGTGAGATAGCATGATCTCTTGTTATCGCCGACCCATTCAACGTTGCCTCGCAGTTGAGCGATAGCAAAACTTCGCCCATGTATGATTGGTTATCGATCACTCCTTCTGCGATTGGATTGATGGTGAATGAAAGGTGCTTTTGATATCCTCCAGCTCCCCAGACAGCAAACTCATAGTATCCGGCATCATAGATTTCTTCTCCATGATACGGTTCGCCGTTTAATGTTTGATTTGAGCCGCTTGCCATGATTTGCACGGGCGGATCAACAATCTCATTGTTTTCAATATTTTCAATAACCGCGATGATGGTAAAACTTCTTGCGGTTAGATATCCGTTTTGACCTCGTATCACCAATTCGTAATAACCAGGTTCTGTGATTGACGTCTGAGAGAGGATTGGCGTTTCGTTTAGAATAAGTTCACCTTCTGAGACAATGGTCACTGCTTCGTCGAAGATTCCGCCATCAATATCAATAGAAGTCACGGGATGCACGGTAACGTCAAAGGAAACCGAGTGATTATGGCCAACAATTTCGATATTATAGTGTCCCGGATAGGTGATATCGATTTCATCCGCCAACTCTTCGTTGATGTAAGCCAATCCTTGATAGTGATAAGAAAAACTGCCGCTTTGGTCCAAAGCTGGCGAAACGAAGTCGTATTTTGCAAATTTATAGTCGTAATATTCGATCTTATACTCTGTCTCTAACACCAAAAGATGATGATAGTTGCCAAACCCAAGGATTTTTCGCGTAACCCCGGCGGAGATGATTTGGTTACCCCATTTATCCATTAGTTTGACGAGCGAACGTTTTCGGTAAAATTCTCCCTGATCGTCCTCAAGATAGCACTCGATCACGACGCCGATCCGATCAAAGCCAAGATCAGCCACATAGACGACTTCTTCCCTTCCGCCCTCGTCAAAAATAAGCAGCCGATCATAATCCAAACCTTTGATTACTAAATAGCCATCTCCCCCTTCGGGATCGCTGTTGTCAAGGCCATAAACGTATTCCATGTCCTCAATATGGACCGTTCCTAAAGGAACCAAATTATCTGAGCCGTCTTGACTATCACAATCAAAAGCAAAGAGCGCCAAAAGGCAAATCAATATCTTAATCATAAGAAAAGCCCCTCCTAAAGAATATGTTACGCCGGAGGGGCTTTTGTTACTTGATAATGGTTAATGGCAAAGTCTCATTGTGTCTCTAGCAATCATGACTTCTTCGTTAGTCGGGATCACATAAACCTTGATTTTGGAGTCATCTGTTGAAATCAGGCGGGTAACTCCCCGGCACTCGTTTCTTTCCAGATCGATCTTCGCTCCTAGGACTGAAACCCGGTTGATGATGTTAGCCCTAGTAGTCGGAGCGTTCTCACCAATGCCGGCGGTAAAGACGATAGCGTCGGCACCGCCCATGTAAACATAATAACTGGCGATGTAATCAGCGATTCGTTTGGCTTGGATCTGGATCGCCAAATCGGCTCGGTGGTTGCCGTTTTCGGCTTCACGAACGAGATCTCGAGAGTCGGAAGAAATGCCAGAAACGCCAAGATATCCTGATTGTTTGTTCAATAGATTCGTAATTTCTTTGGCTGATTTTTGTTTCTTCTCCATCATGTATTCAATGATCGCCGGATCGACATTTCCGGATCTGGTTCCCATCGGGATTCCTTCTAGCGGGGTAAAGCCCATTGAAGTATCGACTGACTTACCTTGCTTGACAGCGCAAATCGAAGCCCCGTTGCCAAGGTGGCAGACTATCACGTTGACTTCTTCGGGTTTTTTTCCCATTAATTCGGCGGCCATATGGGAAACATATTTATGTGAAGTTCCATGAAAACCGTATTTGCGAACCTGGAAACGCTCGTACCAATCATAAGGAGCAGCGTACAAAAAAGCCTCCTCTGGCATGGTTTGATGAAAAGCGGTGTCAAAGACTCCCACGTGCTTGATGTTTGGCAGAACTTCCCTGAACGCCTTGATCCCAGTCAGATTCGGTATCAAATGCAGCGGCCCCAAATCGCCGATGCTTTCAAGGACGGCTATTTCCTTATCGGTTATGATGCAAGAGTCGGTGATCACGCTGGCTCCATGAACAACCCGGTGACCTACTCCTTCGATTTCATCATAAGAGGCGATGATTTTAAGGGCGATTAGTCTCTCAAGCAACATCTTGACGGCGACGTTATGATTCTCGATGTCTAAAACCTCTTCAATCTTGTCGCCATTGACTTTGATTGTGAAGACTGAGTCCTTAAGCCCGATCCGCTCTACTAAACCGCTGGTGATTACTGTTTCCTCCGGCATGTTGAGCAACTGA
>JAQVPE010000062.1 GCA_028702245.1 Candidatus Izemoplasmatales bacterium | reverse complement strand
AAGTTCAAAAAGACTCCTCGAGTCTTTTTTTCTTGTCGTTTGTAAATCGACTATTGATTATGATATAATTGTTGTGATTTCAAGTAAAGGGAGAACATCCATGAATAAAAGGTCCCTGATCCTGTCAGTTATGGCGGTTATGCTTTTTATTGGCGCCATTGCCGTTGGCGTCATCTTCATTTTAGAAACTCTTGGACTCGGCTATTTTCTCGCATATGTTGGGATTTTGGCTGTTTTTGCGATTGTATTGATGACTTCTGTTTTGTCAAATCAAAGAATCCATTCCCGAATGGAAATCTTGCAGAAGAAATTTCGTGAACGCAACCTCCTCGAAAAAAGACTGCTGAACAGCGAAGATATCGCTCTCAACTACTTACCGATTGGTATGGTTATCTATGACGATAACAATCAGATCGTTTGGGCCAATCATTATGCCAAAGACGCTTTTGCGAACGTGTTGATTGACCGGAAAATCAGTCTGGTTCATGGAAATTTGGGAAAATTCGTCGAACATAGAGAAGGCAAGTTCATAATCAATGTCTATGGTAAAGACTATGAAATCGTCCATTACCCCAAAAACAAGGCACTATATATGTTTGAGGTCACCGAGCGCGAAACAATTAAAAAACTCTTGAAAGAAAAACAGCAAGTAATTGGCGTTTTGAGTCTTGATAATTTTACCGAAGCAACGCAAAATCTCGATTTCCAAGAAAAAGCCAGCTTGCAGGGCAAGTTTCTTGGCGCACTTGATTCCTGGTGTTCCAAACATAGCATTCATTTTGTTAACCTTCGTCCCGAGAAATCGGTTATCTATATGAATCGCAAACAACTCGATGAGCTTGTCAATGACGAATTCACGATCTTGGATACGATTGGCGAGATCGCCAACCTCAATGAAATCAGAGTCTCCTTGTCGATGGGACTCGCTTGTCACAACATCGATGCTGAGAAACTCGGAGAACTCGCTGAGGAAGCCCTAAAAATCGCACTTGGAAGAGGCGGAGACCAAGTCATAGTCAATATCGAAAATCAACCGCTCAAAATCTTTGGCGGCCGGAGCAATACCGTCGAAAAAAGAAACAAGATTACCGCGAGGATCAACTCGAAAGCTGTTTATGAGTATATTCAGAAATTCGAGCAGATTTTGATCATGCCCCACAAATCGACTGACATCGATGCGCTTGGAGCCGCTATCGGCGTATTGGAAATGGTCATTGCCCAAGGTAAAAAAGCAAAAATAGTACTCGATTTCGATGGTATCGACCAAACATGCCAGAAAGTCATCAATATGCTTAATCGCGAGTATGTGAAATTGCTTGAATACTTCGTCGACCCCGATGAAGCGCTTAATAACGTTACCTCGGACACGATTTTATTCGTCGTCGATCATCACAGCCCTACGCAGTCGATTTCCCCGAAACTGATCGAAAAGACCAAAAACGTCATCGTTATCGACCATCACCGTCGACTTGACAATATTCTGACCGATACGATTCTGACATATCTGGAGCCATATGCTTCATCTTCGGCCGAACTCGTTATTGAACTGATAGAACTCTATGGCATCGAAGTATCGATCAATCAATTTGAAGCAACGATCATGCTGGCGGGAATGATGATCGACACCAACAACTTCACCTATAGGACGGGAGTCAGGACCTTTGAGGCGGCCGCCACCTTGAAACGTTATGGAGCCGATCCCTTTAAAGCCAGGCTGATCCTCAGAGAATCGCTCGACCATATCAAAACCAAATCAAATCTGGTCAACCAAGCCATAATCATCAATAACGTCTTTGCGATCGCACAAGTTCCCGAACCCGCCAAAACCGATCGCGTCCAACTTGCTCGAACAGCTGACGAGTTGCTTGAAATCGACAACATCATCGCTGCTTTTGCGATCGGCAGCATCGATTCAGGTCAAGTCGCGATCTCAGCACGATCAGTCGATAAGTTCAATGTTTCCATGATCATGGAACAATTCGGTGGCGGCGGCCATTTGAACAATGCGGCTGCCCAAGTCGAAAACGAAACCGTTGAAACAATCGCCAAAAAGATCGAAAATCATCTTGAAGCATCTTTCAAGGAGGAACTAACCATGAAGATAATCTTAATCAAAGACGTCAGAGGCAAAGGCAAAAAAGGCGAAGTGATCGAGGTAGCCAGCGGCTACGGTAATTATCTTCTGACTTCAAAGCAGGCTATCGAGGCTTCCGTAGCCAATCTCAAGGCGCTTGAAGAAGAAAAAGATAACCAAAGCAAACTAATGTCGCAAGAGCTGGAAACTGCCAAAAAACTAAAAACCGAAATCGAAAACCAGCCGATCAAACTCTACGTCAGGATCGGTGAAACCGGAAAACTATATGGAGCAGTTAGCACAAAACAGATTGCGGAAGAATATAAAAAGGTATATAATATCGATATCGACAAACGCAAGATTGTCTTAGAAGACAACATCCATTCTCTTGGCGTTTACAAGGTCCCCGTCAAGTTGCATAAAGACGTTGTCGCATTGATCGATCTGCAGGTTCTCGAAGAAGAATAACCAAAGAAGGAGGATATCCATGGAACGTAAAGTCCCGCAAAACATCGAAGCCGAACAAGCTGTCCTAGGTGCGGTCTTTTTTGATCCGGCCTCGATGAAGACGATCGTGGATAAACTCCAGGAAACCGACTTTTTTTCACCAAACCACCAAGTGATCTTCAAAACCATGAAGTCGCTTTTTATTGAGAACATCGAGATTGACTACACCACTTTGACAGACAGGCTGGAAAATCATAATCTGCTCGTCAAAGCTGGCGGGATCGAATATGTCTCTGGCCTTATTGACGCCGTCCCTTCAATCGCAAATCTGCTCAACTACATCAATATCGTCAAAGACAAATCGGTTCTGAGAAAAATCCAGGACTCATGCCGAAAAATCATCGATGATTCTTATATCACCGACAACACCCCCGATTTTATCGACGATGTCGAAAAAGAAATCATGGGCATCACCAAAGAAAAGCGGACCAGCGACTTCAAAGCTGTCGGTGAGATCGCCGATATCCTCGTCGAAAAAATCGCCGAACAAGCCCAAATCGGCTCAGCCGTTACCGGCCTTGACACCAAATATTACGATCTCAACAAATTTACTCTTGGTCTGCAACCATCAGATCTGATCATCATCGCCGCTAGACCTTCAATGGGAAAAACCGCTTTTGCCTTAAATGTTGCGCTTAACGTTGCCAAACTTCCGTCCAAGCCCCATGTCGCCTTTTTCTCTTTGGAAATGGGCGTCGATCAACTTGTGATGCGGCTTTTGAGTTGCCAATCGCAAGTCGACAATTCCAGAATGAGGCAAGGCAAGATTTCGCCCCAGGAATGGGACAAGATCCATTATGCCATCAGCATCCTCTCGGGACTCAATCTCTACTTCGACGATTCGGGTACGGTCAAGGTCACCGATCTCAGAAGCAAATGCCGCAAGCTCAAACAAGACGAGAAACTCGACCTTGTCGTTGTGGACTATTTACAGCTCTTGTCCGGCTCCACCTACAATCAGGCTAACCGCGTCCAGGAAGTTTCGGAAATCAGCCGCGTGTTGAAAGAAGTTGCCCGCGAACTAAAAGTGCCGGTCGTCGCTCTCAGTCAGTTGTCCCGGGGCGTTGAGCAAAGAAAAGAGAAAAAACCGGTGATGGCCGATCTCCGCGAATCCGGATCGATCGAGCAGGACGCTGATATCATCCTCCTCATGTACCGCGAGGACTATTACGATCAGGAGACGACCAAGAAAAACCATGTCGAGATCAATATCGCCAAAAACCGTTCCGGAACCATCGGCGATTTTGAACTGCTCTTCAACAAAAACGTCTCCACCTTCAGCAATCTGAGCCCGGCACAAGCCGAGGCCTTCGCTGAAAAACAGTCCTGGGACGATTGATTCGTCCGGCTGTTTTTTTTGAAAACCTAGTGAAAGCGAGAATAAACCTATGATTACCGAAAGACTCGATTTCATCGAACAACGCTACGATGAAATCAGCACAAGCCTTCAGGACCCGAGTGTCTCGACAAATATCGAGAGAGTCAAATCTTTATCAAAAGAATTACGCTCACTCGAGAAGACGGTTCTGAAATATCGCGAATACAAAGCCATCCTCAAAGAAATCGACAAACTCAAGCACATGGAGCACGACCAAGATCCCGAAATTCGGGAAATGGTCGAACTTGAGTTAGAAACATTGAGTGAAAGAAGCGAAACGCTTACTCATGATTTGGAGCTTTTGCTCGTGCCGAAAGATCCGAACGACGAGAAAAACGTCATCGTTGAAATCCGCGGAGCCGCAGGCGGAGATGAAGCCAATATCTTTGCCGGCGATCTCTTCCGCATGTACGCCAAATACGCTGAGACCAAAAATTGGAAACTCGAGACTCTCTACGCCCTTCCGTCCGAGACCGGCGGCTTTAGCCAAATCGAGTTCATGATCAGCGGCGACTCGGTCTATTCATTTATGAAGTATGAATCGGGAGTCCACCGCGTTCAAAGAGTCCCGGCAACCGAATCCCAAGGCCGGATCCACACATCAACGGCAACCGTGCTCGTCGTTCCCGAAGCGGAGGAGTTCGAATTCGAACTAGATCTTGAAGATATTCGCGTTGACACCTTTTGTTCCTCCGGACCCGGAGGCCAGTCGGTCAATACAACGAAATCGGCTGTGAGACTGACCCATGTTCCCACGGGCACTGTTGTCCAATGCCAAGACGGCAAGAGCCAGCATGAGAACAAAGCGCAAGCCATGAGGATCCTCCGTTCCCGTCTGTATGATAAGATGCTCCAAGAGAAACTCGACAAGGAAGGCGAAGAGCGGAAAAGCAAGATTGGCACCGGTGACCGTTCCGAAAAAATCAGGACTTACAACTATCCCCAAAACCGTGTTACCGATCATCGGATCGGTTTCACCATCCAGCAACTCGACCGGATCATCGAAGGCCGTCTCGATGCCTTGGTGGAAGCTTTGATCGCCGAGGAACAAAAACAGAAGATGCAGGTCCATAACTAAGCATGCCGACATATGAGGAAGCCCTTCGCGAAGCCAAAAAAGATTTTCGACGCCATCATAAAGAGACCAGCGGCGCCGAGCTTTTGATGTTGCATTTCTCCGGCTTGACGCCGACAGATCTATATCTTCGCTACAGTGAGCCGATGGATGAGGAATACTATCAAAGATTTCTCAAAGCTACCAACGAACACCTCTTGCAGAACCGGCCGATCCAGTATTTGATCGGGAGCGTCTATTTTCTAGGCCATAAGATCAATGTCAATGACAATGTTCTGATACCGAGATATGAAACCGAGGAACTCGTTGAACAAGTCCTGATGCTTTATGACGAGCATTTTTCTTCTAGGCCTATCAGTTTAGCAGACATTGGCACCGGCTCCGGTTGTATTGCGATCGCCATCAAAAAAGAAGCTCCCGCGATCGAAGTCGTCGCGACAGACATCAGTTTAGAGGCGCTTGCGGTTGCCAAAAGCAATGCCTTAAGCCTTGGTGCCGATATCACTTTCCTACATGGGGACCTGCTTGCCCCGCTTTCGGGGAGAAAATTCGACATCATTGTTGCCAATCCTCCCTACATTCCTGAAAGCGAAGCTGTCGAGGGGATTATCTATGACAACGAACCCCATCTGGCACTTTTCGGAGGGATAGACGGTCTGGAATGCCACAGACGGATCC
>JAQVPE010000061.1 GCA_028702245.1 Candidatus Izemoplasmatales bacterium | reverse complement strand
TGACAGGATCAGGGACCTTTTATTCATGGATGTTCTCCCTTTACTTGAAATCACAACAATTATATCATAATCAATAGTCGATTTACAAACGACAAGAAAAAAAGACTCGAGGAGTCTTTTTGAACTTTTATTCCTTTACGAACGGCAAAAGCGCCATGAAGCGAGCGCGTTTGATCGCCACCGCCAGATGTTTCTGGTAGTACGCTTTGGTACCGGTAACGCGTCTTGGAAGGATCTTGCCTCTTTCGGAGATGAATCTTTTCAAAAGTTCGAAATCCTTGAAATCGATATATGTGATTTTGTTATCGGTAAAATAACAGCGTTTGCGATTGCGTTTCCGGCCACCGCGATATCCTGATGGAGCGGCGCCTTGTGGCTTTGTATACATGGTTGGACCTCCTTGGGTTTAAAATGGCAAATCGTCTTCGATGATGTCGATTTTGCTTTCGGCTTCATCTTTTTTGGCTTTTTCTTGAGGCTGGTAATTATCGGATTGGGGTTTTGGATCAAGAAATACGACTTGGTCGCAAATGATTTCGGTGACATAACGTTTGACGTTGTTTTTTTCATCCATGTAATCGCGGGTCTGCAGTCTGCCTTCAACGGCGACAAGGCTGCCCTTGTTGCAGTACTTGCTGACGTTTTCGGCTGATTTGCGCCAAACAGTGCAGCTAAAGAAATCGGCATTGTTGTCCTGATTCTGGCTAGAACTCTGAAACGGGCGGTTAACCGCCAGGGTGAAGGACGCAACGGGAATATTGTTGTTGGTGTACCTTAATTCCGGGTCCCTGACCATTCTGCCGATCATTAAGACTTTGTTTAACATGATGACCCCTCCCGTCCTACTTCTCTTCTCTTGATATGATGATATGGCGCAGGACGTCTTCTTTGATCTTCATGACGCGATCCATTTCAGCGGTGGCTTCAGGTGAAGCCATGACGCCTACAACTACATAGTAGCCCTTTTTGAAATCGGCGATCTCATAAGCCAAATCACGTGTTCCCCATTCATTGACGGTCAAGTTTTCAGCGCCGCGATCGGTCAAAATTGTGTTAAGTTCACCGATCAGTGCGGCCCTGGCCTCTTGTTCGAGATTGGGGCGGATGATATACATGATCTCGTACTTTCTCATAATGTTTCCTCCTTCTGGTCTAATGGCTGCTTTGGCAGCAAGGTAGTGAGAATTCTCACGGTTAGTAATTATATCATAATCACTAGTCTTTGTCCACAATTAGCATGTCCGATATCTTAAAAAGTTAGACGTCGACGTTATAAATCCGCTTGAATTCGTTTTTCATTCTGATCGGAATCAAGAGAACCGCGGAAAGACTGACGACTGACGAGGCAAGAATGATGAACCGGTAATCGATTCCGGCGTATTCGGCGGCGATACCGGTGATCAAAGCTCCCAGAATCGCACCAAAATTCCACATCAACTGTTGTGTCGAATTGACCCGGCCGCGGATCGCATTCGGAATATAGGTCTGGGTAGCGCTCATCCTGATGTTGAAAGAAGTGACAGAAAGGAGACCGACGATGAAACTGGCGACGATCATCAAAGCATAGATGGGATAAAACAGCATGGTCGCGCTCAAAATCTCAACTGTGATATAAACAGTGACGGCAATCAGGAACTTCTTTTCCTTCGGGTATTTGAAAGCATAATGGATGATGCCTCCCACCATTCTACCGATGGCCGAAGCCGAGATCAAAAAAGAAAAATGTTGAATCGTGTAGATTTCGGAGGAAACGAAATAAGGCATTCGGAGAAGGTCGCTTGCGGCATAGACAAACGAAAACGCCGCAAACAGGATGCCAATCCCGAGTATCCCCCGCTCTTTTTTATAATAATGGATGCCTTCCCTAAGGTCAGCGATGAATTGCGGTCCTTTGACAAGATTTTGATTGAGTTTCTCATCAACCTTGATCAATAACTCGATCGAAGCGGTAATAAAAAAAGTGATCGCATTAAAAAACATGAGCAGTGCCACGCCGTTTCCGTAGTTCTCGATGAAAAACGCGGCGACCGGGGCCATGACAGCCGCCGATATCGGCCAGATCAAGCTTGAAATCGAATAGGCCTTCGAGTGATAACCCTCACTGATGACCTCGGGATAGAGACTCATGAACGCCGTTTGATAAGTCGTATCGATTACTCCGAGAAATGCCGCTACGAAAGTGAAGAGCAAAACGTTGAAATACCCCGAATAAAGAATAAACCCGAGAGCGAGGAACAAGAACCCATAGAAGTAGTCGATCGCGACAATGATATTCCGTCGCGAATGCCGGTCGATAAACGGGCCGATCACAAAATTGGTGATGATTCTGGGAATAATGTTGGCAATCGTGAAAAAAGCCAGTATCATTGGCGACCCGGTGTTTTTGTAAACCAAAATGCCAAAAGCGATCCCCGCGGCGGCACTGCCGAAAGCGGAGATGAATGACCCGACGGTCAAAATCGTAAAATTACGGTTCCAAAGCCTCACTTGCGTAATGTCCAAGCCGTCTTAGACGGCAATCCTTTCGTAATCAGGAATGTTCTCTTTCCTTTCGCGGAAAGAAGGGTACCAACATGGAAACTTGTTTCTTATAAAGAAGATAATCGGGTCTAGAAGCGATCATCTTCTTCTCCATCATCGGAATACTGATGAAAAGAAATAATAATGTCATCAATGCCGGAAAAACGACAAGGAAGTCAAACCTTCCGGAGCCGGGGCCGGCTATCAACCAAACGCCCCACCAAACCGAGACTTCGCCAAAATAGTTGGGATGCCTTGAATATTTCCAAAGCCCGTCGCTGATGCATTTCTTCCGATCGGTATTGGCTAACCGGAATCTCAGCATCTGTCTATCGGATATGAATTGAAGTGACGTTGCGCCAATAATAACCATAAAACCCAAGATCACAAAGCCATTGAGAGCGGGAGCCAATACGAGGAAGTGATAGACCGCAATCAGCTGCGCAAAGACGATCATGGTCGGCATCATATTGATGCCAAAGAAGTTAGAGAGAAACCAAATCTCCGGTTTGGTGTTGCGAATCATGGTGTAGCGCCAGTCTTGATGATTGAAATCGGTCCAGTTGATCAACCAGTTGTAGGTCAATCTGATCGCCCAAAAAGAGATACCGATCAAAAGCAAAGCCACGGAGAAACTGAGTTCGACATTGAGGATCAGGATCCACGCGGTCACGATCAGTGGCGGCACCACGCTCCAGTAGGGATCATAGGTACTGGCGTTTTTCACAAGCAGCCCAAATCCCCAAATCACAATAGTGCCGACAACATCTGCGGCTAGCATTCGCCAAAGCGGACTAACGATCACGGGCGAAACCAGCAGATAGGTTAAGAATCCCGCCAAAAATGCGACAAGATACATACCTAGAAGTGCCAGTAACGACTTGGTTCGATTACTCATATTTGTCATCTCCGTTTCGGGTTAGTTTGTTTATCACATATCCCAAAGCGAACGCTGTCGCTTTTTGCCTGATATCGTTTCTTGTTCCTGAAAACACTCTTTCCAAAGTCGTGACCTGCTTAAAAATGCTAAAGCCGAAACAAACAGTGCCAACTGGATCTGATTCCTCTTTTCCCGAAGGTCCGGCATATCCGGTCGTCGAAACGACGATATCCGATTTAGTGAGCAATTGCGCTTTTCTGGCCATTTCCCGAGCAACTTCCAAGCTGACTTCCCCGTGTCGTTCTATAAAAGAAACCGGGATATCGAGAACACTTGCCTTGGTCGATCTGTCATAGACAACATACGCTTGCTTGATGATCTTGGATGCTCCGGGAACATTGATGATTCTTGAAGCGATCATCCCTCCGGTGACGGATTCAGCCGTAGTTATCTCGATGTTTTTCTTTTTAAGAATATCAACGAGAATCTGTTCGATCGTCTCTCCAGGCGGTCCGATCAGATAATCATTCAGTTTCTCTGTAATCGCTTTTCTCAATCCATCGCGGCTCG
This sequence comes from Candidatus Izemoplasmatales bacterium, assembly GCA_028702245.1. Lineage (GTDB taxonomy): Bacteria > Bacillota_I > Bacilli_A > Izemoplasmatales > Hujiaoplasmataceae > JAAYZB01. Next base: position 1,791 of record JAQVPE010000061.1, on the reverse strand, counting down.
CTAACGTGTTTGAATTGGCCAGTAGAGTTACTCCATCATTGGTGTCAAGTACATCGATATCGCCTCTGCCACATATCTCACAAAGCGCTAATGCCTGTTTTGGATCGATGCCAAATAGAAAGAATCGGTCCTGATAAGTGTGATTATCGGTCTTCTCCATATATAAAGCCTCTTTTCTAAAGATTGAACCGAAAATGGAAAATATCCCCATCCTTGGCAACGTATTCCTTGCCTTCAAGACGGTATTTGCCAAGCTCTTTGGCTTTGGTTTCGCTACCGGAGGAGAGCAAATCAAGAAAAGCAATCGTCTCAGCCCGGATAAACCCTTTTTCAAAGTCAGAATGGATCACGCCACCGCACTCGGGGGCCTTCATCCCTTTTCGAAACGTCCATGAACGAACTTCCTTTTCACTTGCGGTGAAGAAGGTCTCAAGGCCAAGCAAATCATAGGTTTTCCGAATCAAATCATCAAGTCCCGACTGTTTGATTTCGAGTTCGGCCATAAACTGGAGTCTGTCGGCCTCTTCGAGTTCAGATAGCTCCTGCTCGATTTTTGCGCTGACTGCCGTGATTCTTGCGTTTTCAATCTTCGCTCTTTCTTTGATTTTCTGAACAGCTTCATTTTGCTCGGGATTTTCGAGTTCGCTTTCGGAGATATTACAGACATAAAGCATCGGCTTCGCAGTTAGAAAACTAAAATTCTTGATGATTTTTTGCTCTTCTTTGGTTATGGAAAGACTCCTGATCGGCTTTTCGTCCATGAGTTGATCATGGATTCTTTTCAAAATGTGATATTCCTCCACAGCTTCGTTGTCAGCTTTGGTTTGAGCGCGCTTCTCGATCTTGGGCAAACGTTTCTCGACAACTTCGAGATCGGCGAAGATCAGTTCGAGTTGGATCGTCTCGATGTCGCGGATGGGATCGATCGTGCCCTCGACATGGATAACATCGGAATCATCAAAACAGCGGACAACCTGGCACAAGGAATCGCAACTCCTGATGTATGATAGAAATTGGTTTCCCAAGCCTTCGCCCTTCGAAGATCCCCGGACAAGACCGGCGACATCAGTCAGTTCAAAGGATGTGTAGACGACTTTTCGGGGCTTATAGATCTCGATAAGTTTTTCCATGCGCCAGTCGGGAACTTCGACTACGCCCACATTCGGCTCGATCGTCGCAAACGGATAGTTGATGGCCGGCATCTTAGCTTTGATAACGGCATTGAACAAAGTGGTCTTGCCAACGTTTGGCAAACCGATGATTCCCGCTTTGAGTCCCATATTGATCATCTCCTGACACGGTATAATTGTAATATATGCACGGCCTATTTACAAGAAAAAAAGGCAATAGCCTTTAAAATGTCTATTACCTAAACAAATCATCTTTTTACAGCCCGAACAAGTTTCTGGCATTAAGCGAGGTCGCTTCGGCAACTTCCTCGTACGATATTCCTTTGATGGAGGCGATCTCCTCGGCTATATGACGAAGATACTTCGGTTCGTTGGGTTTGCCACGATAAGGATGAGGCGCAAGATAGGGTGAATCGGTTTCAATGAGAAGCCTCTCGATAGGCACTTGGGCAGCTACTTCTTTGGGAACGCGGGCGTTTTTGAAAGTCACCGGTCCGGCCAAGGAAATATACATGTTCAAAGCAAGGAAATCAAGCATCGCCTGAGCGCTGCCGGAGTAACAGTGCATCACTCCTTTAAGATCGGGCCGCTTGTGCTTCTTGATCAGGTTGAGTGTGTCAAAAAGGGCTTCGCGCAGATGGACAGCTATTGGCAGGCGCAA
>JAQVPE010000060.1 GCA_028702245.1 Candidatus Izemoplasmatales bacterium | reverse complement strand
GATGGCTTTGAGCTTTTTTGAGATGGTTCCGTCTTGTGCTTGCTCGCTGTTTTTTCCGATTGTTTTTCCCGGTATTCCTTGTAGGCGTCGTAGTTTCCTTCAAAGTATAGCGATTCGCCGTCATCCATCACTAGTAGTTTCGATGCGACTTTATTGATGAAGTAGCGATCATGAGATACAAAGATGATGGGACCGCTGAAAGATTGAAACACATCTTCGATGATCGTCCTTGTATAGATATCAAGATGGTTCGTCGGTTCATCGAGAATTAAAAGTCCTGGTTTTTCAAGAAGCATCAAGCATAACTTCAACCTGACTTTTTCGCCGCCGGACAGGACGCTAACGTCCTTTAGCGAATCGTCTTGGATGAACATGAAGCTCGCTAGATGGCTTCTGACTTCTTTAAGCGTCATTCCCGGATACAAGTCGTGGATCGCTTGGATCAGATTTCCCTGTTTCGGCAAAGCTTCGACATTCTGATCGAAATAGCCGATCTGATACCGCTTGAGAAATGAGAGCGACCCCTTAAGCGGCTCAAGTTCGCCGAGCAAAGTTTTGAGGAGTGTTGTTTTGCCAACGCCGTTCTTGCCGATGACGCCGAGTTTATCATAGCCCCTCAGGTGGAAATCGATGTTCTCTTGGATCGCATACTCGTAACCGATCGCCAGTTTGACTGCTTCGATAACGATGGCTTCAGTTGGCCTTTTGCCTTCAAACTGGGCATGCATCTTCCTTCTTTGGGATGTTGGCTTGTCCAAACGTTCCAGCCTCTCCAGCTTTTTGACGCGATCCTGAGCTTGTTTGGCTTTAGTCTCTTTATAGCGGAAACGCTCGATAAATCTTTCGTAGTGGGCGATCAACTGTTGCTGCCTTTCGTAGTTTCCGAGCTTTTGCTCATAACGGCTCATTTTTTCCGCTTCAAAGGCTTCGTAGGGCGCCGGATAAATCTCCAGCGTGCTTTGATCGAGTTCAAAAATTTTCATTGCGACCTTGTTGATGAAGTATTTGTCGTGGGTGACGATGAGTACCGTGCCTTCATAACGCTTGAGATAGTCCTCGAGCCATTCGATGATCTCGATATCCATGTGGTTGGTCGGCTCATCGAGCAACAAGATTTCTGGCTTCTTTAAAAGCAGTTTCGCGAACGCGATTCTTGTCTTTTCGCCTCCCGAAAAACTCGTAACCTTGCGATCATAGTCTGCTTTCAAAAAGCCAAAGCGACTGAGCATCGTATCGATCTGAACGTGGTATTGATAGCCGCCTTGATGCGAGTAATCTTCTTCAAGAGCACTGTATTGTTTGAGCATCTGCTCGGAGTGATCTTTCTCAAGTGCTTTGGCTACGGCCGCGAGGTCAGCCTCGATCTTGATGAGGCCCTTGAAGACGGAAAGCATCTCTTCAATCAAGGTATTGTCGTTTTTTTCCAAGACATCTTGGCTCAAATAACCTGCCCGAGCGTTCCCAAAAATAAAAAGGTCCCCAGAATCTGGGGCTTCTTCTTTAATAAGCATGCGTAACAGCGTGGACTTCCCAACACCGTTGTCCCCGATGAGGGCAACCTTGTCGCGGTCGTTTAGCTGAAAAGAAACATGGTCAAAAAGGAGTGAGCCACCAAATGTTTTCTTAAGTTCGTTTACTCTGATGATATTCATGCCCTCACATCCTTCCAAAGACTTGATTTGGTCATCTGACCACGTCCCGCACCTTTAATTGTAGCAAAACGCCACTAAATAGACAACATTTATTTTCACTAATCACTGAAAATCAAGGTAAAAGCGATAAAACAGCGACTGTTGTGAAGTAGATTCCGAGCAAAAAAAGCAAGACGCCGATAATCCTCGAGAAGAGGATTTCCTGTTTTCTCGGTGTGGCGGTTTGATTGTATTTATACTTTTGGATTCCCTGAATTATCTGCTTGCTGCGAAAAAGAAAGCGAAAACCGAGATAGAGAAAGACAAGTCCGATCAATACTCCCAGAATTTTGATGAATATATCGCCGGCGCTTCCACTTTCCAAAAAGAGCGGCTGAATAACAAGACCGATTGGTAAACTAATCATCGTGCACCTCATGTAGATTCCTATTTTATGTCTTCTTCGATCGCTTCGAGACGTTGCTCAAGCAAAGCCGGATTTTCCATCAACCGCTTGAACTCTTTGAGCGAGTTGCTATTATAGAGGCCGTCGCAGATCCGTTCGTCGACGACAATTCCCGTTTTCATGATTTTAGCAAGCCCGACGGTTCCGTTTTCAACATCGGTGACGATCGGCTGATACGCTTCCTTGCCCATCGAAACGAAGACGGAAGTCGTCCCAAAATTATATAGATGATGGTAAACAAAATCCATCTTGATCGATTTCATGTTGGTGACGAAAAGCGAAGTATGGAACGGACTCGCGTTGATGATCGACTTAGACAACAAACCGTGCTTGTCGCACCACTTCAAAAAGCCAACGGCGATCTTGATCATGAAATTGGGGACCCTCGTCAGGATCTTGGCGACATTGTCAGTATCGTTATAGGCTGATCTGGTCGCATTTTGGGTAATCTCCTGGTCCATCATCTCTTTGACGTCATAGATGTTCTCCTTGCCGGTGAACGTCATTTTGACAGTTGTCTCCTCAGCGCTGTCGAGCAGTGCCTTCTTGACCGCAAAGGAAATCTGGATGTTGTTGCGCTTGAAAATCCGCCCGTTCATAATAAACCGGTTAAGCCTGGGTCTCAAGGCATAGACTCTGACAAAAGCGGCGACCAAAATGTTCATGTAATTGAGTCTGAGATTCTCCTCATGACGTTTTTTGAAGATGTATTCATCCATCGTCTTGCAGTTGATCTCGTAGAGCGACATCACTTGCGCGTCAGATCTTTCGACCATGATGTGCGGCGTGAGTTTCATAAATGGATCGATTGTTTTGATGCGCTTTCCATCACTTCTAAAACCAAACATGGCATAACCCCCTAAAAAAAGCTACTTTTTGATTTTATCACAACCATCTGTGATTATCAATATCATTATCGCATTTACGATACGCGGTATTATCTTGTCATCTTCGCAAAAAAAGGGTATAATACAAAAAAACACAAATCTTCAACATGAGGTTCCTTATGGAAAAAAGCCGTTTCAAGTACATGATTATACCTTTTGCCATCGCTGCAATCATGCAACTGATTACTTATTGGGGTAATCAGTGGTACTCGGAGGCTATGGGTATCGTTGGCGACGATCTCAGTTGGATATTCTTGGCTTTCAACCGGGCAGTTCCATTTATACCCGCGACCGTCTACATCTATGTCTTGGCTTTTCCTTTCTGGGTTGGTTCCTTCTTCTATATCGGGTACCGTTCCCGGAGAAACCTAGCCTTTCTGATTATCTTGATCGTCATTACTTTCACGATCACCGGATTGACTTATTTCTTTTTTCAAACCGATGTCCAGGCTTGGAGGGAAACTTCGGGTTTGTTCGACCGAACGGATCTTAATTTCACCGAATCCTTTGTATTCTTCATCTATAATTCCGCGGGTGCGCGCAACGCCAACCCTTCGATGCACTGTCTGATGAGCTGGCTCTGCCTTTTAGGTTGCCGGATGGACAAGGAAATGCCAAAAGGGATCAAAGCCTTCATCGTCATCTTCACCATTATGATCTGCGTATCAAGTCAAACCCTCAAGCAGCATTACATCATTGACTTTATATCAGCGGTCGTTCTCGCCGAAGGTTTCTACTGGCTGTTCCGAAACAGCAAGGCCATCGATAAAGTCCAGACTACCTTGTTCAAACTGAACGTCAAACTCGGACTCGACTCCGAAGAGGCAAACACATAAAAAAGATTCCCGAAGCGCAGGCTTCGGGATTGTTTTTTATTCTGGAATATCGATGATCCTCATCGTGTTCGTCGAACCGTGGGCCTGCCCCCAACCCGAGGTGATGATGATCGTATCACCAGGCTTGTAGCCAAACTCAAGAGCGACTTCGGTCGCGTATTTGTCGTAAAGGGAATAATCGGTCACATCAAGTTTGAAAGTTGCGAAGACACCCCAATAATAGGATAGCCTTCGGCATGTCTCGACGCTGTCGGTGATCGCGATGATCGGCACTCCGGGGCGAAATTTGCACATTCTTTTTGCCGTGCCGCCGGTTTCGGTGAAAGCAACGATGACCGCCGCTTTGGGGAGCGACATGACCGTCTGGCTGACGGCAATGCCAATTGCGTCATTGATCGTTTTTTGCGAAGTCTTGATCGCTTTTTGGAGACGGTCTTCATAAGGGATGATTTCCTCGATCGCTTTGGCGATCGTGTCCATTGTGAGTACGGATTCGATTGGATACTCGCCGGCGGCGGTTTCTCCCGAAAGCATGATCGCATCGGTTCCGTCCAAAATCGCGTTAGCGACATCGGAGGCTTCCGCCCTTGTGGGACGCGGCGACGACATCATCGACTCGAGCATGTGGGTGGCGGTGATAACCGGTTTCCCTAGTTCATTGGCGCGGTGGATCAACTTCTTCTGGTAGATCGGAACGAGTTGCGTGGAGACTTCAACTCCAAGGTCGCCGCGGGCGACCATGATGCCATCGGAAACCTCGAGGATCTCATCGAGATTGTCGACGCCTTCCTGGTTCTCGATTTTGGCGATGAGTTCGATCGTCGGCGCCTCAAGTTCTTGGAGGATTGCCCTGACGGCAAGGACGTCTTCCTTGCGCCTGACAAACGAAAGAGCAATCATGTCGACATGATGCTTGGCCGCAAAAACGATGTCTTGGCGGTCTTTATCTGATATAAAAGGCATCGTCAGTTTGACGTTGGGGACATTGACGCCTTTTTTGCTTCTGATGATTCCGGAATTGAAGACAATGGCGGTGAAGGAATCTATGCCAACTTCCTTGACCGTCAGTTTGATCTTGCCGTCATCTATCAGCAAGCAATCGCCGACCTCGATATCCGAAAACAATTCCGGGCAAGCGATATGAAACTGCTTTTCGTTTCCAAGAAGAGGTTCCTTGACAATCGTGACCGCTTCGCCTTTTTTTAAAAACGCCTGATTGTTGGCAAAATCCCCGGTTCTGATTTCCGGCCCTTTGGTATCGGCCATGATGCCGACGAATCGATTGAGTTTCTTGGCGATCTGCCTAATCATCATGATCCTTTTTTCATGTTCGGATTCGTTTCCATGCGAAAAGTTGAGGCGGCCAACATTCATGCCGGCGGTGATCAACTTTTCAATCATGACTTCGGAATCAACAGCGGGGCCGATCGTACAAACGATTTTTGTCTTGCGTTTCATGAATGGACCTCCTTCATGGCAACTGCTACTATTATACACTTTTTCTTTGAAAACCGCCAGATGTCAATTATCAAAGGCCGTCTAAAAATATTAAAAAACCGGCAGCGCCGGTTTCTTTAAATAGATTTGGCTAGATACTGGTTTTTTTAAGCAAAAGCGCAACGCCGAAGACGACGATCATCGTCGGAACGAAAAAGCCTTTGACGTTCCAGCCGTTGGCTTCAAGCAAGAAATAGATACCCACGGCAAACAAGATGCCATTGCCAAAAGTAATCCCTTGCCTGCTCATCGAGACAACCGCCGGAATGATCAAGAGTAATGTCCACCAGCCGGCAAAGAAGATATCGGCGGTGATGACCCCAATCCGGTTCAATAATAGCACGATGCCGATCAAAACCAGGATGATGCCTAAAACCTTCTTATCATTACGTTTCATCGTTATCCTCCTTCTCCAAGTATCCATCTTCCCACGTCACCGTGGCTACAGTGTTAGTCACCCTGACCGAGGCAATCCTTTTGCCAACGATCACTTTGAATTTTG
>JAQVPE010000059.1 GCA_028702245.1 Candidatus Izemoplasmatales bacterium | reverse complement strand
CGACCCCTTTTATTTGTGGTATTTTCTGCCCTCAATAATCATAAAAGCGCGATATAGCTGTTCTAAAAAAATCAGCCTCATTAGTTGATGAGGAAATGTCGCTTTCGAAAAAGACAAGCGCTTGCTGGCAGATTGTTTGACGGTCTCGGAAAGCCCGTGTGATCCGCCGATCAAAAAGACGATTTTTTGCGAATTATAGGTCTTGACATCCTCAAGCATTTGGGCAAACTCTTCGCTTGAGCAACTCTCTCCTTCAATCGCTAAGGCGATTGTGTAAGCTTCGGAGGGAATTTTCTCGGTGATTCTTTCGCCTTCATTTAAAAGTGCTTTTTGAATATCCCTGCTTGAAGCTTCCTTCATCAGGCGTTCTTCTTTGATCTCGGTGATTTCGAGTTTAACAAAAGGTCGCAACCTTTTGCCATATTCGTCGATTCCCGACTTGAGATACGCTTCCTTGATCGTGCCGACGGCGATAATTTGGATATTCATCATTTGCGTTTAGCACGCGGATGCGCGGTCATATAGACATCCCTCAGTCTTTCTTTTGAGACTTTCGTGTAAATTTGGGTCGTCGCCAGGCTTTTGTGTCCAAGAAGTTCCTGTACCGTCCTTAGATCAACACCGTTGTTTAGAAGGTGGGTCGCAAACGAATGTCGAAAAGCATGGGGAGACATTTTTAGAGCCGTCGCCTGCTTCGATAATTCCTTGTCAAGGATGTCTCTAACGCCACGATCGGTCAAACGACCGCCTTTGAAATTGAGGAACAAATCGTTTTCATCAAAACCGGCAGCCCTTGTCCGAAACACGGGTCTCGTATCTTTAAGATATGTCTTGATTTTACGGATGGCCAGGTCATGGATCGGGACATAGCGGTCTTTGTTGCCTTTGCCATGGACTAAGAGGGTCTTATTATAGAAATCAACGTCAGTAATTTTGATGTTTGTGATTTCCGAAACCCGGAGTCCGCTGCCGTAAAGAAGTTCAAACAATGCTGTGTTTCGCTTCCCTTGAGGAGTGCTGGTGTCGATTTTCGTCAAAAAATCGGCCATTTCTTGTTCATAGACAAATTTGGGAAGAGCTTTTTTGACCTTTGGCGATGCCAAATTCTGAAACGGATTGCTTTCAATCAGATATTCATCAAGGAGCAATTTATACATGCTTCTTACGCTCGAAAGTTTTCTTTGGATGGATTTGGGATCATAATTTTCATGAAGAGTACTAAGGTAAAAGCGGGCAATCCGGTCGGTTAATAGAAACAGCCCACCCAAATCTTCCTTTGTCAAAAAAGTGGTCAAAGTATCGATATCATGCAAATAAGCTTTGACGGTGTTTGGCGAATAGTTGCGCTCGTTTTCAAGATAGTTTCTGAACTTCTCAATTATTTCGTTGTTGGTCAAGTTGATACACCTCGATAAACTTTTCCGTTTTTTCTATACTTCTAGCTGCCACTAGAGCTTTATTGTTTTTCTTATTTCTTTCATCGATGATTGGCGGAACCAAACCAAAATTGATATTCATCGGCTGAAAATATGCGCTGTCGGCGTTTGCGATGTACTGGGCCTGAGCGCCGATCATCGTCTCTAGAGGAAACACGATTGGCCCGTCACCCTGTGCGAGCCTCGCGGCGTTGATGCCGGCAACAAACCCGGAAGCAATGCTCTCAACGTAACCTTCAACCCCTGACAATTGACCCGCAATGAAGAACTCTTCGCGGTTTTTCAACTGGTATGTCGGCAATAAGAGAGCGGGCGCGTTGATAAATGTATTGCGATGCATGACCCCGTAGCGGATAATTTCGGCTTGTGCCAAACCGGGTATCATCCTGATGATCCGCTTTTGTTCGGAAAAAGTCAAGTGTGTCTGAAACCCGACGATGTTGTAAAGGCTCCCGGAGTGGTTATCTTGTCTGAGTTGGACCACGGCGTAGGCTTTCGGATGTTCCGGTCTTTGGAGGCCGATTGGTTTTAAGGGGCCAAAGGTCAATGTTTTTGGTCCTCTTTTCGCCATTTCTTCGATTGGCATGCAGCCTTCGAAAACACGCATTTCGAACTCTTTCAAAGGTACGCATTCAGCGTTAATCAGTTCTTCATAGAAAAGATCATACTGTTCCTTGGACATTGGACAATTGAGATAAAGACCATCGCCCTTGTCGTAGCGGTTTTTGAAATAGGCGATATTCGTGTCGATAGAATCAAAAGCGATGATTGGCGCGACTGCATCATAAAAATACATCAAAGCGCCAAATTCTTTTTCAAGTTCAGAAGAAAGCGCATCACTAGTCAATGGGCCTGTGGCAATTATGGTGATTCCCTTTTCTGGAATAGACGTTACTTCCTCATGGTGAATCTTGATCAAGGGATTGCTTTGAATTGCCTTTGTCAAGGCTTGGGAGAATGATTCCCGATCGACAGCTAGAGCACTTCCGGAGGGGATTCTGGTCAAATCGGCGACCTTCATAACCTCTGAGCCAAGCAAACGGAGTTCCGTTTTCAAGAGACCGGCTGCGTTTTCACCGCTATCGCTTCGCAATGAGTTCGAGCAGACAAGTTCCGCAAATGTGGAAAGTTTGTGCGCAGGGCTCATCTTCCCTGGTTTCATTTCGTAAAGGTCGACTTCTACATTGCGTTTTGCAAGTTGCAGACACGCCTCTACTCCGGCCAGCCCTGCGCCGATCACTCTGACACTAGCTTTCACGCGATCACATCCTTGTTACTCATGATTATATCATATTGCCCACAATCCGCATTGACGGTTTTGTGACTTTCACAAACAATAGAAAAGGTCCCGCTTATCGGGACCCTGATTGCTTGTCTTTAATTTCATTGATCAGCCTATCGATTTTTGTCGCCGTTTCTGATGAGATATTGTGTTCGATCCCACAGGCTTCCTTGTTTGCCGTGGTTTCTTCAACGCCAAGAATTTCTATTAGAAACCGCTTGAGTATTTGATGTTTTTTTTGAACGGATTCCGATGCTTTCATCCCGATATCGGTCAAGTAAATTTCACCATAGGGTTTTTTGGTGACCAACCCTTTCTCGATAAGCGTGTTCACGGCGCGATTGACACTGGCGCGTGAGACATTGAGACGTCTGGAGATGGCGATCGAACGCACGTTCTTGCCGCCAAGAACGTAAATCGCCTCCAGATAGTCTTCAATAGATTCGCTGAAGCGGTTACTCTCTGTCATCTTGATCATCTTCCTTCTTTTGGTCTATGATGGCCAAAAACTCATCTTTCTTGGGTAGATGGCAATTATCCTTGATCGAGCAATTGACACAACTGTCACAGATTGCTCCTCTCTTAATGACAAACTTTCGGATCGAGAACACGACAATCATGATCGCGATAATTCCAAAAATGATTGATAAGATTACGCCTTGATCCAATGAACCGACCTGAAAGATGATCAAAGCGACAAGGTAGGCGACGACAAATTCATAAAGCAAACTGAAAATCAACCATTTCCATGAATTGAACTCCTTTTTCATGGCGGCAATAGCGGCGATGCAGGGAGTCGAGAGCAAGGCAAATGCCATAAAGGCGTAGGCTTGTGCGGAAGTGAAGGCCAACCGGATCGGCTCGTAGAGCAGACTGCCGTTCTCCACGACATTTCCGGCAACGCCATAAAGGATCCCCAAGGTTCCGACAACCGACTCCTTGGCGACTAAACCTGTCAGCATCGCGACGGTAGCCTGCCAATCGGGGAAACCGATCGGCCGAAAGACGGGTAAGAGAAACTTGCCAACGGCTCCGAGAATGCTATGTTCGATTTCGTCCTCCATCAGCATTCTGAATGTACCATCAACAAAACCAAAATAGCTTAAGAACCAAATGATGATGAAAGCGCCTAGTAAAATGGTGCCGGCTTTTAGTAAAAAGCCCTTAACCCTTTCCCAAGTGTGAAGCATCGTGTTCTTGACTGTCGGCATCCGGTACTCGGGTAATTCCATGATATAGTTCGCGCTAGCGCTTTTTAAGATCGTCTTCTTGAACATAACAGCGGACAAGATCGCAACAATAATTCCTAAAACATACATGGAAAACACGGCGACATAGCTCGCTCTAAAAAATAAAGCTCCGGCAAACACTCCATATATCGGGGCTTTCGCTCCACAGGAAATAAACGGAATGATCATAGTCGTGATTTTTCTATCTTCATCCTTGTCAAGCGTTCTTGTGGCAGCCATTGCCGGCACGCTACAGCCAAATCCAATTAGCATCGGTATGAACGCTTTTCCTGATAAACCGAATTTTCTTAATAGGCGGTCCATGATAAAAGCCGCCCTGGACATATAGCCCGAATCTTCAAGAATCGCCATGAACAAGAACAATATCGCAAGCTGTGGCAAAAACCCGATCACGGCAGCCAAGCCTCCGAAGACTCCGTTTGTGATCAGACTCGATACCCACGGCATCATCCCAAGGTTCGCTATAAGCGTGTCGACTCTAGAAAACAGCCATTCGATACCGAATACAAACCAATCGGTTATCCATGTTCCAATCGGCCCGAAAGCCAGAAAAAACACCATAAACATGATCAGGCCGAACAAAGGCAACCCAATCCATTTGTGGGTTAATATTTTATCGATTTTCTCAGTGACTGAAATGACATCTGTCCCGTTTTTAGTCAGAACTATCTCACAAACCGCAATAATGGCATCGTACCTGCTGTTGGGGATAACCATATCGAAATCGATTTGATAACGTTTTGACTCCTGCTCATATGCCTCGATCATCTTGGCGTTTGCTTCCGGAGGAAGCTTCAGAGGTTCAAGAATCTTGAGCCCATCTTCAAAAAACCTGATGGCGAGAAATCTGTCACCGATGAGGTTTTCAAAAACCTCGATCGTTTTTTCGATTTGATCTTCATATCGATGTTCATGCTTTTGACCAGCATAGTCGTAAGCGGCGATTAACTTGATAAGGTCATTGATGCCGGTCTTCTTGCTGGCGGTGATGGGAATAACTGGAATCTGCAGTTCGTCCTCGAGTTTTTTAATATCGATTTGTTGTAACTTCTTCTGAACAATGTCCATGCAATTGAGGGCAACTATCATCGGAATCTTTGAATCAAGCAATTGATAAGTCAAGTAAAGATTTCTTTCTAGACTTGAAGCGTCGACGATGTTGATGATCAAGTCCATTTTATTCTCGATGACAAAACGAACGGCGATTTCTTCTTCTAGTGAAATGGTCGATAGCGAATAGATTCCCGGCAAATCAATGATTTCTGCTTCAAAATCTTGATACTTCAGTTTTCCCGATTTTTTTTCAACGGTCACTCCCGGCCAGTTGCCAACGAATTGATTTGATCCTGTCAATCCATTAAAAAGCGTCGTTTTTCCACTGTTGGGATTACCGACCAAAGCAATTTTTAGCATTAGGAAGAACCCCCGATTTTTTCAACTTCGATCATTCTGGCTTCCGCTTTTCTCAAAGTCAAAAGATAGCCTCTGACCAAGATTTCCATCGGATCGCCTAGAGGAGCCATTTTTTTGACAGTGATTTCCGTATTGGTAGTCAAGCCCATATCGATGATTCTTTTCCGAAGATTATTAACATAGATATTTTTGATTCGACATTTCTCACCAGGTAAAATATCTTTTAAAGTCATGCTCACCCTCCGATTGTTAGCATAAACTAACATTCTTTTCAAAAAATAAAGGTATTGTTAGCCTTGCTTTACATTATATGACCACTTATCGGTCAAGTCAAGCATTTCTATAAAAAAGATGATCTCATCGATGATCATCTCTTTCAAGGTCCAGCAAATGCTTTTTGACTTCTTCTCCCCCGGCATATCCGCCGATCGAGCCGTCGCTTTTGATAACCCGGTGGCAAGGAATCAAAAT
>JAQVPE010000058.1 GCA_028702245.1 Candidatus Izemoplasmatales bacterium | reverse complement strand
CCGGGCGGTTCCTTACGACGTTCCCATCGTCGGCGATCAGAATCAGATCGTCAATTATCTAAGGCTTTGGAACGCCGAACCGGCACGAAAATACCCGAAACACCTCTCGCCTTTTGCCTATCACGAGGAACTCGAGCAGATTTCCGGTTTTCTCTATCCCGACGATACGACCGATGCCGGCAAGAGATTGCGATTGATGCAACAGTATTTTTTCACTTCCGCAGGCGTCAAGTCGATTTGCCGGAAGGAAAAGGAAAAATACGGTTCGCTTATCAAACTTGACGAGCACGTTGTTATCCATATCAACGACACGCACCCGACACTCGTGATCCCCGAGTTGATCAGGATTCTCCTCGATGAAGAAGGCATGGAGTGGGACGAGGCTTGGAAAATCGTCCAAAACGCAGTGTGCTACACCAACCACACCATCCTCTCAGAAGCGCTTGAACAATGGTCAATAGCGCTTTTTGAGCCATTGCTTCCCAGAATCTACCAATTGATCGAGGAGATCAATCGCCGTTTTTTGTTGGCTCTTGAATCGGGAATAGGGAAAACAAATCCCGCGCTCGTAAGAAAGCTCGCGATCATCAACGATGGAAAAATCAAGATGGCGCATCTTTGCATTGTCGCTAGTTATTCGGTGAACGGTGTCGCCAAAATCCATACCGAGATCTTGAAGACGATCGAAATGAAGGATTTTCATGAACTATATCCCGGGAAATTCCATAACGTCACCAACGGCATCACCCATCGTCGCTGGCTGATCCATGCCAATCAGGAACTATCGAATTTGATCGATAGCAAAATCGGTCCAAGTTGGCGAAAAGACCCGGCACAGCTTTCATTGATCGAAGCACATGCAGATGACAAGGATCTTCAAAAAGCATTTTTGTCCGTGAAACGAAAGAAGAAGTTGGCTCTGGCCAAGCGGATCGCCTGTGAACAAGGGCTCTCGATCGATCCCGATTCTTTGTTCGACATTCAAGTCAAAAGACTGCATGAATACAAACGGCAACTATTGAACGCCCTCCACATCATGTACATCTATGATCGTCTCCTCACAGATCCCCTTTTTCGAGCTCAGTACGTACCTCATACTTTCATATTCGGAGCCAAAGCGGCCGCGACCTACTATTTTGCCAAAAAGGTCATCAAACTGATCAACACGATCCAAAACCAAATCAACAACGACCAGCGGACTAATTCCTATTTGAAAGTCGTCTTCGTCGAAAACTACAACGTATCTTATGCGGAAGTGATCATGCCTTCTTGTGATTTGTCCGAGCAAATTTCGACCGCTTCAAAGGAAGCTTCCGGAACCGGAAACATGAAATTCATGATGAATGGGGCGATCACGATCGGCACCGAGGATGGCGCAAACATCGAGATCCACGAACTCGTTGGCGATATGAACATCTTCACTTTCGGGATGTCGGCCGCAGAAGTCACAGCTTTAAGCAGTCAAGGGACTTACCGGCCCGAGTCTATCTATAATCAAGATCCTCTCATCAAAAAGGTCTTGGACATGCTTGTAAGTGGCTTTTTCAAAGATGTCGACAAAGAGGAATTTCGAGAAATCCACGACAAACTGAGATATGAGGATCGCTTCTTTGTCCTCAAAGATTTCCATGCCTACAGAAAAGCCCACGAACAAGCCAACAACGCATTCAAAAACCAAAGCGAGTGGGCGAAGGCTGCGCTCATCAATATCGCCAAGAGCGGCGGTTTCGCTTCCGACAGGTCGATCCAAGAATATGCACAACACATTTGGCATCTTAAGCCATATCTAAAAAAAGAGGTGAAGTGATGTTTGCTGGCGACTCTTGGCTTGATCTCTCCCATCCTCTTTCTGAAGGGATCAGTGCCTATCCCGGAGATCCCGATTACGTGCTTCAAAAAATGACCAGTTATCATCAGGAAGGTTATTTGGTAACCAAGGTATCCCTGGGTATGCACTTAGGCACCCATATCGATTTCCCTGCTCATTTTCTCGAAGGAGGCAAAACGGCTTCCGACTATCCTTTGTCGAGATTCATCGGCAAGGCTTGCCGAATCGAATGTGTTCCTAACAAGATTGTGCTTGAGACAAAATCGATCAGTGAAGCATATGCCCAATTTGCTTTCAAGCCAAAAATCATCGTTCTTGACACCCATTACTCAAAGAAGTGGGGAAATGAACGCTACTACTTAGACTATCCCCGCTTTGAAACCGATTTTGCTCGGTTTCTCATTGAACAAAAGATCGAACTTCTGTTCACTGATCTTCCGAGCGTCGTTTATGTGGACGACCATAAGGGCGATCTCCATCGGGAATTATTAAGTGAAGACATCCTGATTGGCGAAAACCTTAAGATTCCCCCAGAACTTGGCCGCTTTTTCTGGTTTTGCGCCTTGCCGCTGGCCTTTGCGGGAGTTGAAGCTTCAATCGTCAGGGCGGTTGCGAAAAACATTTGACTTGAAAGTTGACATTTGGTATAATTTGTTTGGAAAATTTCATATCAACTTCGGGGCAGGGTGGAATTCCCGACCGGCGGTATAGTCCGCGAGCCATTGGCATGATTAGGTGCGATTCCTAAACCGACAGTAAAGTCTGGATGAAAGAAGTATTGCTTTTTTTGTGAGCAAACCCCGATTGATGTCGGGGTTTTTAGTTGGAGGCTATCAATGACAGACGCATGGATTATCACAATATCGGTTGCGGGCATCCTTATTGCCATCTTGCTCATCTATTTGTTGGCGAGGGCCAAAGAAAGCGGAGGCAGGCTCCTCCTGGTTCAGAGCTTCACGGGGCTTTTCATTATCGCCGGGCTCAGTTTCGGTTTGGCAATCCAAGACAACATGGAGGTCGATCCGCTAAAGATCTTCATGTTTGACGCCATCATTCTCGCAGCGTATTTCCTGATGTTGTTCATCGTCAGCAAGCTCAAACAATCAGGCAAACTCAAAAAGACGATCTCGACGAGAAAAATCGCTTTTCTCGGGATCATGGTCGGGCTTGCGAGCGCGCTCATGCTGCTTGAGTTTCCCGTGATTCCCGGCTACCATTTTTTGAAGATCGAGCTTTCGGCTTTGATGATATTCATGACTTTGCTTTGGTTTGATTTCAAGACCGCCGTTTTGGTTTCGGTCGCGACCAATTTGATCCATGTCTTCATGCCGACGACACCGCCGGTGATCCTCTTCATGGATGAAGGGGTCAATTTCATCGCGACGATGATTTTCATCGCCCCAACGGCGATATTTATGAAAAAACAAGATCTCGGAGACCAGGGAAAGCGTTCGCTCATGATTTGGCTGACGATTGCGAGCGCGCTCTTGACTTCTGTGGTGATGGTCATGTACAACCAGTTTGTCAATTTGCCAATCATTTATAAAATCGAGATGCCGTTTATTACCGTATTAGAGGTATTTGGTGTTTTCAATTTGATCAAATGGGGCCTTAATGCGCTAGTAATCAATCTGTTATGGCGTCGCTTGTACTCATTGAGAATGATCGGCGAAGAGGGAACAGAGTAGAAAACACTTTATCTTTCGGCTTCATTCTGCTATAATCCTCTTAGAGGTGAGGAAAATGACAAAGCAAAAAGGATTGTTGGCGCTTACGTTTCTTGTTTTGTTGACCCTTGCCGGTTGCGACTTAAGCTCTACTGATTTGCCGACAACGCAAGCGATCTCAACAACTGAGCCTGGAGCGACAATTCCGGCAACTACCGTCGATACGACAACAGTGATCGAGCTTGACTACAGTGACTTTCCCGAGTTGATTATCGGCAATGTCGCCGACCAGCTGTTGATGCCGGAGACAGATTACTACATTTATTACTTTGGAAGCGTCTGCGGCTATTGTTCAGAGATTAAACAGACCGTTCTTGCCAAGATTGACTCGCTTTCAGTCGATAAAGTCTATATCGTTATCGTCGACAGTACTCAAGATATCCATGATGACATCGATGTCACCGGAGTGCCAGCGATGGTTCATATCGTCGATCATCAAGTTGCCACGATCCACCAGAACAAATCAAATGTCCTGGCCGTGTTGGAAGAACTAGAATAACAAAAGGCGCTAGAGGGCGCCTTTTTTCATGGTATCAGTGTTTCTCTTTGGATGCGGGGGTCATAAGGGATCGATAAATTCTGATTGACGGACTCGATCTGGATGGACTTGAAGGAGCGCAGGTTGTTGTTGCCATAGGCGCTCATATAAATCAGTTCGCTGATTGTTTTCGGTTCTCCCGATTCGGCAAACCTGATTTTGTACTGCCTTCTTTCTTTGACGCGTCCGGTGGTTACGGTGAAAGTGATTTTCACATAGTTATGACCATGTTTGATCTTGGGGTTTTGAATAGCTTCAAAACTTCGAAAAAAACAATAGTCCAACATCGCATTTTGAATATCATTTTGATCTCTTGATTTCGTGAGTCTGCCGGTTCTTAGATCGAGGGTGATCAGTAGTTCCTTATCGATGTACACATGGTTTTTATTGTTGACGGCATAAACCACAGGCTCATAGTCTTGATTGAGTCCTAGATAGGCATAGGGTTTACTCTTTGTAAATAAACCTAGAAAGATAATCAAAAGCGATATTAGCGAAGGGATTCCCATCGCTAAAAGAAAGATGCGGAAAAACTGCAAATATGCTGTATCACCGGGATTGGTCATGACGCCGTCGATTTCAATTGGGACTTCCAATAGATATAGAACCAGAAAAACGGCTACGATCGGAAAAAAACAAAGGAAAAAGACCAAGCCAAGAAAAGCGAGCACCCGGCTTTTCTGCATAAGTCTCGCTGTCCGAATGAGTCGAAAATCATATCCGAATTCGTTTGAAATCATTAGCAAACCACCCCGCTGATATCAATTATAATACAAAGAACCTCAAGATGACAAAAAAACCTTGATTTTAGCGTTTTCTTGTTCAAAAAGAGATCAATGATGATACAATTAAATTGGCAAAACCATAAAATGTGAGAGCGTGATTGAATGAATACAGTCAAAATCGATAAGTACTTTCGGGGTATGATCGCACACCGCGGCTTATCTGGAATCGAGACCGAAAATACCATCAACGCCTTTATCGCCGCTGCAAATCGGAGCTATTTTGGAATCGAGTGCGATGTTCAGGCAGCAAAAGACGGGAAATTGATCATCACCCATGATGATACCTTGCTTAGGCTCGGACTTTTGAACATCCATATTCCCAGCTACACTTATGACGAAATCAAAAGGTTCACCCTGATCGACCGAAAAACCGGGAATTTGAACGACAAAATCGTCATTCCTTTGTTTTCGGATTATCTTTGTGTCTGCCACACATATCAAAAGCACGCCGTCATTGAACTCAAGGAAGGTTTGTCTTTGGCAAACATCGACAATTGTATCGAGTTAATCGATAAAGAATACGACCAAAACGATGTCAGTATCATCTCTTTCAACGACAAATATCTTAGTTATGTGAGAAAGAACCATCCGAAAATCAATCTTTATTATCTAACCAATAAAATGGACGACAAAGTTTATGATCTTTGCGAAAAGAATCAATTCAACCTTGATGTTTTGGCATCGGAAATCAACGAAGCCGATGTCAAGAAGTTCCATCTTGTGGGACTCAAGGTATGTGTCTATACTGTGAACGACAAAGAACAAGCCGAGAAATTGATCAAAATGGGTGTTGACTACATCACGACCGACATTCTCGAATAACTATGAGAAAGATTGTTGTGATTGGCGCAAGCGCGATCGACATTCTTGGTCAAACCCAGAACCATCCAATCGCCCATGATTCAAATCCCGGCAGGATCGAGATCACCGTCGGCGGTGTCGGTCACAACATCGCCCTTGTGTTGGCGGCACTTGGGATGCAAGTGGATTTGGTGAGTCCTTTGGCCGATGACGAATTCGGCAAAATCATCGGCAGCCTTCTTAAAGACGCTCCCTTTCGTTTTCATCCGCTTCGGAAGAACAAAGGTAAGACACCAATTTATCTAGCAGCTTGTGACGACCATGGCGTTCTTGC
>JAQVPE010000057.1 GCA_028702245.1 Candidatus Izemoplasmatales bacterium | reverse complement strand
CCTCCGCATACCGAATACCATGGACATTTCGGTTTTTGACGAAGGGGGCTTTTGTCGATTAGTCTGTCCACTTTTCCGGTGCCGTTATCAAAAAAAGTGACTTCTGCAGTCTCGCCGGGCAACATATTTCTGATTTGGAAATTACGTTCTTTAACTCTGACTACCGCATAGCCGAAATCGTTTAGTTCTTTTGCTTCGACCTTTAGTTTGAACATCATAACCCCCTAAAAGACAAGAAAGCAGAAACATCTGCTTTGCAAAGTCATCTTCCGTACATTTTGTATAAGATCCAATTGACCAGCCGCTTCGGTAGAATCCGATTCAAGAAAACGAATAGTTTGTATTCAAAACCGACAGTGACTTGAATCGGTAGACGTTTTCGCTTTATCAACCAGAATACGATTCTCGCTACCGAACGGGGATCTCTTCCTTTTTGTTCATCCAACTCCATCTTTTTGAGAGAGCGTTCTTCTCTTATGGCGTATAGCGACCCTTCGGAGCTTGCGTTCTTCTCCCGGTTAGCTGTAAAAGCGGTTTTGGTGTCTCCGGGGAGGACGGTGGCGACTTGGATGCCAAATGGCCTGACTTCGTTGTTCAAGGCTTCGGAGAAGGCTTGGATAGCCGCTTTGGACATCGAGTAGAAAGTTTGGTAGGGGACTGGCAAAACTCCCGCGACGGAGCCGATATTGATTATCTTCTTCCCCTCACCTTCACGAAGCAACGGCAAGAAAGTCTTGGTTGTCAAGAAGACTCCTTTGACATTCACCGCAAAAAGTTTGTCATAAGCGGTTTCAGAGGTTTCTTCAACCGAACCGCCGATTCCGATGCCTGCGCAACAAACAAGAACATCGATTGAACCCTCGTTTTGTTTAATGAATGTTGCGGCCTCAATCAAGGTTTCTTTCTTGGTGACATCGGCGAAAATATGGGTGAAATCATGCTTTTCAGTTGATTTTGATCTGGAAAGGCCATAAACCTTCATTCCCGAAGCAGAAAGAAGTGAAGCGATCGCAAAGCCAATGCCGCTCGAAGCACCGGTCACTACAACGACTTGTCCAGAAGTTTTCATAGTTCTTTAAGAAGTTCGTCGTCGTTTTCCGGCAAGTTATGGAGCACGTCGGCGATGATATCAACGGCTTCATCCATCAATTCCTTGGTATGGGTCGATGTATAGCTGGTCCGAATCAAACATTCACCTTCCGGAGTAGCTGGCGGCAAAACCGGATTCACATAGACGCCGCGGTCATAGAGCCTCTTGCAGGCGACGAGCGTTCTGAGAGCTGTATAAGTATAGATAGGAATGATTGGCGCGATTGAGGAATCGATGATCTTAAGGCCTTTTTCCAATAAGCGCTTGCGCACGTAAGCGGCGATTTCCAGCAACGCTTTTGGCCTATGTGGTTCCGCTTTCAATATTCTAAGAGACTCAAGTGCCGTTGCGGCATTTGCCGGCGTGATGGCAGCGCAAAAGATGAATGGCCTCGACTTGTGTTTGACGTAATCGACGACTGCATGTTCGCCGGCCATATAGCCGCCCAAAGAAGCAAGCGACTTCGAAAAAGTCCCCATGATGATGTCCACTTCTTTTTCTAAACCAAAATATTCTGCCGTGCCTCTTCCATATTTACCCAAAACTCCAAGACCATGAGCGTCATCGACCATGATTCTGGCTCCGTATTTCTTGCCAAGAGCGACAATCTGTGGAAGCTTGCAGATGTCTCCGGACATTGAAAAAACGCCATCGGTGACAATCAGCCTGCCCTTTTCCGGGTCGGCTTCTTGAAGACGCTTTTCCAGATCTTCCATATCATTGTGATGGAACCTGACCATGGACGCGTAACTTAGTTTAGCACCATCGTAGATCGAAGCGTGGTTTTCCCGGTCGCAGAAAATAACGTCGTTTCTGCCGGCGATCGCCGAGATAATCCCGAGATTAGATTGAAAACCAGTCGAAAATGTCATGCAAGCTTCCTTGTTCAAGAATGCTGCCAGTTCCGTTTCCAAGGTGATGTGTGTTGTTAGAGTACCATTCAAAAATCTTGATCCGGAAACCCCGGAACCAAATTCTTCGATTGCTTTGACGCCAGCAGCGATTACTCGATCGTCACCGGTGAGTCCAAGATAGTTGTTAGAACCAATCATGATTCGGCGTTTGCCTTCCATCATAACTTCAATATCCTGTTTGGTCTCGAGGGCGTGAAAGTAGGGATAGATCCCCATTGCCTTATATTCATCAACCGTTTTGAAATCGTAACATTTTTTAAACAAATCCATGTTGTCCCCCTCTAATTGGTTCGATCAAATGTCGTCAGTGACGATGTTGCCGTGAAAAACGGTCATTTCTTCATCCTTGAGATAATCTTTGTCAAGGTTTGCTTCAAAAAAGGCTTTATCAACTTCAAGCAGAAAATCATAAGCCATATCGTTGACTATGATTGATTCTCTACCCTCGGTGTTGGCAATGATCGCGAGTTTCATCGCTGTGTTCTGAAAGTCGATTCCATAATCGAACTCGATATCGGAACCGGGTTGCCGGTTCTCCTCAAGCTCGGGGCTGATCGCTTCGCGCGGAAAAGTCACCACGCCGATGCCAAGATCCATTGGCGTCAACTCGACATCGATAAGCGCCTGGTTATATAGTTCAGCCATCGAGTTGATCCAGACGACATTTTCAAAGAGGTGCATTACCGCTTCGCTGTCAGGAGTGTAGCTTGTCGATCGGCAGAAGAAATCGCCAGATTCGACGACAATAACTTCGGGATCTTCTTTGAGAAGCACCATTGTCTCGAGCAGAAACGACTCAAGCAGTGCAGCCGCTTTTGGGTGAGAGTGATCGCCGTAGAAATCTTCGATGTTTTTGACCATCACATAGATGTCTGTATATAACTCCTCATAATCGTACTCGTCGTAGGTCTCGATCAAATCTTCTTTTGCGTTAGCGGAAAACTCGCCCAAGTCTTCTTCCTTGTTCAAAATCTCTGCTATTTTCGCCCGAATGTCGTTCACTCTCTTCACCTCTATCTTTTTCATGATTTTGTATTATATCATACTCGCAACCCAAAGTATAGACATATCAAACCATGAGAAGGATTGATTCAAAATAACCGAAATAAAAAACCGGCCAGTTGGCCGGTCCAGTGCTATTCTGTTCTTAAAGCCACGACAGGATCTTTTTTCGATGCCATCCGGGCCGGAATCAAGCCGGCAACTAGAGCGAGGACAACGCTGATAGCGATCAAGACAATGGCATGTAGTGGTGAAAGTTTCGCTACATTTCCCATTTCAGCCAATCTTTCGATGATCAAATTGATTGGAATTATCAATAAACCAGCGAACAAGATGCCAACGATGCCGGAGGCAAAGCCGATCAACATATTCTCGGTGTTGAAGACGCGGGCGATATCTTTCTTCCTCGCGCCAAGAGCTCTCAAAACGCCAATTTCCTTGATCCGCTCCAAAACAGAGATATAAGTGATGATGGCGATCATGATCGAGGAAACGACAAGCGAGATCGAGGCGAAGGCGACAAGAACGATCGAGATCGTGTCGACGATGCCGCTCGCCATGGCGGTGAAAGTCGCGGCCTGATCGACATAATCGATCCGTTCGAGACTGTCGGTTTCAAATTGATCATTGTAAGAATCCAGATATGTTTTAAGTTCGTCTTTTTCTTCAAAACTGACGGGATAGATGTAAATACTGCTGATATCGCCGACTTCACTAGGATATTGTTCTGCCAAATAATCGACTACGTCAGCGGTGTAGCCAAAACCGTTGTAAAGCAGATTGACATTCGACCCTTGTTTGATTCTGATGATTCCTGATATTTCCACATCGAGTGCAGTTGCGACATCGCTGGTCGATTCGTCATAGACGCCGACAAACAACTTGAACTCCCTACCCACGATGTCAGAAAATGGATATTCCGTCTGTTGATCGACATCATAACCCAGACGCTCGAGCGTCGACTTGTAGATCCGGTTGTATTCATCAACGACAAGCACGACTTGGATTTTCCCCTCCTCAAGATCATTGACGGGATAGTATCCATGGATCAGATCGTAGTTGTCGCCAAAGACATCCCCGTCGGGAATCAAGGTAAACCGACTTGAGACAAAACCAAAGACGTTGCCGGGGTTTTGGGGAACAGCTGTTTTCTCTTCGTCGTAGATTTCAACATACGCGGAGGTCTCTAAATCATATCTCAACAAAGAAAGGTTCATTTTCCGGACATACTTGATTCCGGAAATCGTTTCGGGAGCGATGTTATCAACGTAATCATTGACATAGTCCACATAATTGTCGGTTATGATATTCGGGAGAAAATACTGTTGCAGGCGATTCTCATCAAAGATAGTCGCAAATTCAGTGTCGGGGAAAGAAACCATATCCTCCTCGTCCATTTCCATGATCTTCTGGAAATCGAACTTGGAGTTGGTGATCGCAATCGGATAACCTGAGAGGGTATCGCGTTCGAAGTTTGCGATTTCTTGATCCATGCCGTTTGAAAGCGACATGATCAAAGCGATGCCAATGATGCCGATGCTACCGGCAAAAGCCGTCAGAAGAGTTCTTCCCAACTTAGTACGAATATTGTTCAGCGAAGATATGATGGCGGTCAAGAAACTCATTGACGTCTTTTTTAGACTGAACTCCGCTTTGAGTTCTTTTTCTTCTATGACCGGGTTGGTGTCGTCTATAACTTCTCCGTCTTTTAATCTGATAATTCTCGTAGCGTATTTCTCAGCAAGCTCGGAATTATGGGTGACCATAATCACCAATTTGTCTTTGGCGATCCGTTTGATCAAATCTAATATTTGGACGCTGGTCACCGAATCAAGCGAACCGGTCGGCTCATCAGCGAGGATGACATCGGGATCATTTGCCAAAGCCCGTGCGATGGCCACTCTTTGCGATTCCCCTCCGGATAGCTGGTTGGGACGCTTATGCATATGATTGCGAAGTCCAACCTGCTCGAGTACTTCCTGGGCGCGACGCTTGCGTTCCGATGAGGAAACGCCGCTTAGGGTCATACCCATCTCGACATTTTGGAGAACATTTAGATGTTGAATCAAATTATGGCTTTGAAAAACAAAGCCAATTGAGTTGTTCCGGTACATGTCCCATTCAACGTCAGTGAATGATTTGGTGGATTTGCCACTGATGATCAAGTCACCATGGTCATATTGATCAAGACCGCCGATGATGTTGAGCAGTGTCGTTTTTCCGCAGCCTGACGGTCCTAAAACAGTCACGAATTCGTTTCTGCGAAAATCAAGAGTGACGCCGCTCAAGGCTTTTTGGGTGAACGTTCCGGTAGTATAGCTTTTGTCGATTCCGATTAATTTTAGCATTATTGTTCCTCTTTTCTTTCGTAGCCATACCGGAGAATCCGTAATTTGTTTTCCAGTTCTTCACGGGATTTGGCAATCGTGGTTTTATTGGCATACGCACTTGCGAGCGTGTGTTTCATGATGATCAGATGCGCTTCAACAAGATTCTTGAGGTCATCTTGAAAACGGTTGTCGAGTGTGCCTTTGTCAACGTACTCGAGTATCAAGTCGCCAAGTGCTGAGAGCGGCGATGATGCTTCAAAGTCTCGGCAATCCCTCTTGATGGATCCTTTAAGCGAAGAAGCCAAGAAGTTGCTCAGAAAACGCCTGTTGTCATCCAGAGTCATCGTTTCGTGCAAATAATCGTGAGTGGCGATAATGATTTTGTTGATATCGCCATTTGCGCTTTTTCCGATCGACTTAAGCGTGATTGAAAACTGATGTTTATATTCATCAAGAAGATACATGAGCAAATCAAGTTTATCGGAAAAATACATGTAGAAGCTTCCGCGTGAGATTTCAGCTTCCTTGATGATCCGGTTGATCGAGACCTCGGCGAACTCCGCCTCGGAAAACTCTTTTTTGGCTGCGTCGATGATCCGCTTTTGCTTATGCTTTTGAAGATTGTAAAATGTTTTTGATGGCATTCAACCTCACCTCTTGCACTATCGCTATCATTTTATATGACAGGCTGTCATATGTCAAGCAAGTCGGTTCGGTTTTTTTGCCTA
>JAQVPE010000056.1 GCA_028702245.1 Candidatus Izemoplasmatales bacterium | reverse complement strand
TTGCAATACCACGCTTTGGCGATTACCAGCACAACGGTCAGGGGCGCACCATCTTATCCGGTAGAAGACGCGACTGTATTACCGCTCGCTATTGCTTACATCTCGGAAGGGACTGGCTCGGCTGATGATAGCACGACCGCTCGATTATTATTGACGGTCAAGGTCGACTTCCACGTGAACCGAATGAGTATGAAGAGCGCTTACACCGAATTGAACAACATCATTCCAGAATATTTACGAAGACTGGCTGGCGATCCAACATTGAACGGCAAGGTGGACACGATTGTTTTCCCTGTGACCTTCGCTGTTATGCCGGCACAATGGGACCGGGTGGTTACGCAAATGGCGTCCTTCTCAGTTCCACTCAAATTCAGGGAAACACCGACAACGTAGCAGAAAGGCTTGAATTGAAAAAGACTGCTGTAATACTTGGAATGCATCAAGGCACGATGGGCGAGTTTGACCAGACCCGTGATGATTGTGATGTGTTCGTTATGAATGAAATGCTATCTCGCGGGGCGGTTGCTCGCGCTGATTATGTGATGCAACTGCACAAGCCGGTAGTGTGGAGGTCGAGCCAAAACAGGAACGACGCTAAACACTACGAATGGCTGAAAACTAACACTGAAGTTACCGTCTTCATGGCAGAACATTTTGATGATGTCCCCATGTCAAGGCGTTTTCCACTTGAAGAAATGAAAGCATATTTCAAAGGGGCGGAGTGGTACTTTACAACCACCATCTCTTACGCCATTGCTTACGCCATTTATGCCGGTTACAAGCGTATTGAGATATACGGGGTTGAGATGGAAACCAACACCGAATATGGTCACCAGCGACCTTGCGTGGCGTACTGGTGCGGTGTGGCTTATGGTAAAGGTATTGAGGTTGACTTCCACAGTCCGCAATTCTACGTGTCGCCATTGTACGGGTACGAGGGTGACATAACCATTCCGGTTGAAATGTTTGAACAGCGGGCAAAGATGATGGCTGAGAATGCCAAAGCAACGCTCGAAGAATATAAGCACGCAAAAGAGGTGTTTACCAACGCAGTCGAGGCGTTTCGCAATGATTACAAAGTTGGGATGAAGTCGCTTGAAACTCACGCCAACAATTGCGCGAACCTGGCTCACGAATTCAATATGAGTGATGGCGCGCTTCAGGTAAACCAACGTCACATCAAGGCTTGCAAGATAATGGAAGCCGAAACTGGCACGTACTTTTTGAGTAAGCAAGTTTACGAAACCGAATTTCATGCCAGCGTGACCAAATGGCAGGAACATCAGCAGAATTTGAGAGAAATCTCGGACGCTCTGAAAGCCAAAGACAATGAACTTGAGCGAGCGTCAAGCAGGGGTTATCGAAGCCGGCGCTGTGACGAATATCTGGCACTGGTTGACACGTATGTCAAAGTGGTTGGCAAGGCTGGACTATTGTCCGGTATCAGCATCGAGAGCAAAAACCTGATGGCGATCCACGATCAGAACGAGCGCATGGCTGGCGGTAAAAAGGCGGTTGAGATTATGGCGGAGGCAAGGGCGTGAAAACCTGTCTGATTATCGGAAACGGGCCGTCACTGGCTAACGTACCTAATGAGTTTCTGGAGCGGTTTCCTACATTCGGCTCTAACCGCGTCTACTTGAAGTTCACGCCTGATTATTACTCGTACCTTGATAAGCACTTCGTTGGGAAGAACATCGAAGAAATAAAGAAACTCGATTGCAAGGCAAAGTACATCCGGCGTGAGTACGCGTCAAAAGTACCGGGCGCAATCCCGATGTTGCAAGTTGGCGGATTAGGGTTCTCATTCGACCCGTTGGACTTTGTTTATGGTGGATACACGATCACTTATACCAACCTGCAACTTGCTTACTGGCATGGGTTTGAACGGGTTGGGTTGATAGGCGTAGATCACGAGTACAAGGATGCCGGCGACCCGTTGACTTGGCACACGGGCAAAGACAAAAGCCACTTCTCAAAAGATTACTATGCTGAAGACGAAACGTGGTTGATCAATGATTTCAGCAACACCGAGCCGTTTTATAAACTGGCACGCAGGGTTTACGAAAGAGATGGCAGAGGAATCGTCAACCTGACAGACGGGGGCGCGTTAGAGATTTTTGAGCGCGAAGATTGGAGAGATTGGTAATGCGAACTGAAATGAATCCGAACAGGCGCACAAAAGCGGACGGTTACTCACCTTATATTGCAAGTTCCGTCACCCATTTGCCGAATTTTGAAGGCTACCATCAGGAACGATTTGAGGTGGTAAAGACTTCACTAACCACGATGCGAGAGAACGCCGGGTTAGATTGTCAGATTCTGATTTGGGATAACGGCTCATGTCAGGAATTCAGGGATTGGCTGTTGAATGAATACAAGCCTGATTACGTGGTGCTGTCAAATAACGTTGGGCTGTCAAACGCCCGCGCCGGGTTGATTCGCATGCTTCCACCAGATGTTATTTTGGGCGTGGCCGATGATGACATGTACTACTATCCGGACTGGTTCAAAGCACAAGTCGAGTTGATGGCGTTTTATCCGAATGTAGGGCAAGTGAGCGGTTATCCAGTACGGACTCAAATGCGTTGGGGCAACAAGCGCACGCTTGAATGGGCGCGCAAGGTGGCAATAGTTGAAGAAGGCAGTTTTATCCCAGCTGAATGGGACAGGGATTATTGCACTTCGATTGGGCGCGATTACGAGTGGCACAAGAAACATACCGAAAATGATTGGGACTATCGGATAACCTATCGGGGCGTGCAAGCGTACGCGTTTGCTCATCATTGCCAATTTATTTGCAAGGTGAAACTGCTCGCAAACCTGATGCGTTTTACCACAGAGGCAATGAGCGATGATAAGCCGTTTGATTGGGCGGTAGACAACACCGGGATGTTGAGGCTTACCACGATCAACCGCTATACCAGACACATGGGCAACGTGATGGATGACGATTTGAAACCGAAGAGACGGAGGCGTAAATGAAGTTGAAATATGTTGGAAAAGGCTCGTTCCTGGTGGGCGTGCCGGCTCGTGATCTAAGTGCGAGTGAAGCAAAAAGATTTGGAATTGAGAGGTTGCTAAACAGCAATCTTTACGAAGAAATCAAAAGAAAACCAAAGGTCGAAGAGCCGGCGGATGATATTCAACAGGAGGCCTAAATGGCAGGTATCAGAGCATTAAGAAAAATCCAGCTTGGTCGCGAGACCACGGCTGGAACAAAAGTGGGCGCCGATATTATTTGGCGCGGGACTGGTTCAATTCATGACAATATGGACTTGGTATTCCCGACTGAAGATATTGGCATGTTAGTTCCGGTGGGGCGTTCTTACATCTCCCGTTATGAAGCCGGTTTAACGTTAGACGCGACAGAAGCAACATTTGAGCAACTGCCGCACTTGTTCGAGATGGGTATTGAGAGCGTGACACCGACTGGTACGACAGACTCCACCTACACCTACACCTACGTTATGCCATTCGCGTCAACCGATCTGGTAGCGTCAACCGACCTTGCGACTTACACGGTTGAAGGTGGGGACAATGTGGATGAAGAAGAGTTTGGCTTCGGCTTTGTGCGCTCGATGTCGCTGACTGGTTCGGCTGGACAAGCCTTGATGATGAGCGCTGAGATCGTTGGCCGGCAGGTTGAACCGGGTACATTCACGACTGGAGTTGCAATTGCCGATGTAGAAGAAATCTTGTTCAGCAAGGGCAAATTGTATATTGACAATGTGGGCGCGTTCCCGGCTACCACTCCAATATCCAACCAGTTACTTGGAATGAGCTTGAGCATTAACACAGGTTGGCTGCCAGTCTACACCGCCGATGGAAATCTGTATTTCTCGTTCATCAAGCAGACCACGCCGGAAGTCACACTCCAAATCACATTTGAACACGATACCACCGCTGTTGCTGAAAAGGCAGCTTGGCGGACGCAAACACCGCGCATTATCAGCTTACTCTTCACCGGTACGGATGGAAAGAGCCTTGCGATTGACATTGCCGGAAAATGGCAGAGTTTTGACGTGCTGGGTGAACAGGATGGGAACGACATCGTGAGCGGTACGTTTGTGGGTTATTACAACTCCACCGTTGGCGGGATGTTCCAGGTTGCTATTTCTAACTTACTCAACGCATTGCCTTAGTAGAAAGGGCTTGAATGACTGAAACGAAACAAGTTGTATTTGAACTGCCTGATGAACGCACGCCCGGTTATCTCAGACGGATGAAGAACCTCGCTGAATTCCAGAAAGCGCAAAAGAGCACGGTTGACGAAGTGGAACGATTTGAGAAAATGTGCGCGTTCCTCTCTGATTATGTGAAAGAACCGGATGATCCTGAAGAAGCGCGTGAAGCCTTGATGGATGCCACAAAAGAACAGGTTGACGAGTTGTTCGCAATGATAGCCGGAAAGAAAACCATTGTCCCCCCATTGAGCGGGGAGAGCTTAGAAACTACTACACAATAGGCGTAGGCTCTCCCCCTCATTGGGCGGTAATACTTGAAGCGGCAGGATACGACCCGTTACGTGCGCAGGAACTTGAAGCAAGCGTAACAGAAGAATGGTGGGAACGCTGGCTTATGGATCGTAACGAACGTGTGAACGTGGCAAACAATAGATCAAAACAAACGAGGTGAACCTATGCCAAAAATACCAACGGTGAATGCCACAAGGCGGCGACCCGTGCATCATACTCTCATAACCGGCAAGCTTCCGAGATTTCCGCACGCTCGTGCGATAACCAGGTACAGGGCACCACTAACACAAGCGTCAAGACCAAAACCACGTATAAGCACCCGTGTACCAACTCGCAGACGTCCTACCCGATAACCAACGGAGTAAATAACTATGGCAAGTAAAGTCGACATCACAATCAAGGCGAAGGACGAAGCCTCACCTGCTATTGATGGTATTAGCGAAAGTTTGGGAGGCTTAGGTGAGAGCGCACTCGAAGTCGAAGAAACGGGTGGTGGTGCTCTCGGAAATTTTATGGACAAAGCCAACGAGACAATGTTTGGCGTTGCCGCTGCCATTTATGTTGCCAAAGAAGCGTTCGTTGTTTTAGGCGAAGTTTATGACGCTACAGTAGGAAAAACCCTTGAAATAGCCGGCGAAGTCGAGGAGTTGAGCCGGGTATCTGGCGACCTGCCTGAAAACATGAGTTTGTTGAGGATTGAGGCTGAAAAGGCTGCCGTTCCGTTTGACGACCTTTACAAGGCGATGGAAAACCTCAATAAGAATGGGGTTGCGCCAACAATTGATAACCTTGTCGCCATTGCCGATGAATATGTAAGATTGCAAGACCCCATTGCGCAAGCGGCACTTCTAACTGAGAATTTTGGTTCGGCTGGTGACGAAATAGCGCCGATGCTTGAGGCTATCGCAGGTGGCGTGACAGCAGTTCAAGACGCCGGCTTGATCTTTACAGAAGAAGAGATCGCACAGGCGCAGGCTTACGAAGAAGCAGTTGCCAATTTAGGAATAGCGTGGGATGGGATCGCCACCACAATTGGCATGGGTGTTATTCCGGGCTTGACTGATTTTCTCGGACAATTTCAAACCACAATAGGGTCAGTAGGACTGTTGAGTAATTATGTCGGGTCATTGAACGATGCAGTAAACGCCGGCGAGATTACACCGGGTGAATGGTTCGCTGGTGTCGGCGAAATGATGACAATGGACTTAGCTTCTCCAGAAGGACTTGCGTGGCTAACGTCACAGATAAACGAGTTGAACGCAACCGCTGATGACGGCATTCCTACTTTTGAAGAGTACCGAGACTCACTTTTAGAAAATTCTGGGATGATGGAAGTGTTTGGCTCCAACACAAAAAGAGCCGGCGGTGCGATAAGGGATATTACAGGCGAATTTCAAGATTTAGATGTCACCGGCACTCGAGCCACGAAAGCGATTGCCCTTGAAATGGCCTCGCTGGAAGAACAACTTGCTAACGCTAATCTTGAGCTTTCTGTTCAGGTAAGAACGTTTCGAGAAGACATAGGCGGTCAACTGTACGATATGTTGCGAAATGCAGGGCTTGAGGGTGAAGAACTTGAAACCAGAAT
>JAQVPE010000055.1 GCA_028702245.1 Candidatus Izemoplasmatales bacterium | reverse complement strand
AAAATCAACAAGAGAGTTGAAAACAAGGTCGAACTTTGCGAAAATTCAGCTTGGGGCATGAATACTCCCAGTAAGTAATTGTTATAGGCAAAACAAGTGTAGGACAAGACTCCGGCATCATCTTGGATCATGATATCGAAGACAGTCCCTGATCCCGCGAGTTCGTCTAAGTTTTCATTGAATACGTCGGCGGAAACTAACGATACAGTTTCCATATCCATTTCCGGATATCCCAGCAAAATATCGTTATTGTCGATCAGAAAAGCGTATCCGGTTTCTCCGATCGAGGCTTGTGCGACCAACTCGGAGATAACATTGATGTCGACATCCGTAGCGATGACACCGATCAACGATTCATCATCGTTGTATACGGCTTTTGCGACAGTGACAATCAGTCTGTCCTCGGTAGCGTTCAAGAAAGCGGGAGTGAAAACGATTGATTCCGAACCAATCGCAAGCTGATACCAGATCCTTGTCGTCAGATCGAAGCCGGGTCCTGGAACGAAACCGGAGCTGTTGACCATGGTTTTGTCCGGCCTGCCTAAGTAAATCGAGAACATTATCGTTGAATTTTCTTGAATGCCGGTCAAGTAATCCAGTAACAAGACATCGTCGTTATGGGTTTTAACGTAGACCTCAAGATCAAGAAGAATGGTTTCAATGTTATGAAAATGGTGCTCGATTTCCAATGAGACTCTTTCTCTTTCTAGAGTCAGGAGGCGTTCTTGATTATCTTTGATGACGCCGGATGAAACAAAATAGACACCAAGTCCGGCGCTAATCAAAATGAGAATGTATAAAAAGGCAATCAATAACGTGTTTCTCATCATCCGCACAACAACATCACCTCCTCGACAAATCAATTATATCACAGAGAAATAAGAAGACATTCATCTTGCTTATTTTTTATAGAACTCTGTTGAGGATTAACTAAAAATGCTAATTCATTAAAAAATATTTAAAAAAGCAAAAATAGGTATTGTGTTTTACACAGTATGGTGATATTCTATTACTGTGCATGACACAGTAGGAGGTGCAAAATGAATACACAATTCAAAAAAGGCGTTATTGAAATGTGCGTAATCCACCTCATCAGCGAACAAGACATGTACGGGTTTGCGGTAATTGAAGCGCTGTCGAAAGAAATCGACGTTAACGAAAATACCGTGTATCCAATTTTAAGGCGACTAACTGATCAGGGGTACTTTGAGACTTACACAGAAGCGACGAACGTCGGCGCCCCCAGAAAGTATTTTCGGATTACCGAGGCCGGGAAAAATCGCAATAGTGAGTACCAGGCCGATTGGAATGATTTTCTTAAGGGCGTGTCCCGGATTTTAGGAGGAAGAGAGAATGAAAAGTAAGTATTTGCAGGAAATTGAATCGTTGCTAAGACAGTATCAAATTCAAGAGTCAGAGATCAAAGATATCATCTCCGATTACGACCAGATGTATGAAGACGGACTTGCCAAGACCATGACTGATCAAGAAATCAGAGATTTTCTTGGCGATCCAGAGCGAATCGTGCTTGAACTATGCGAAAACTATGAGCGGAAGCAAGTAAGAAACAAAGGCCACAAACTAATCGCCTTGATGCCTTTCATCGCTTTGATCGCTTTCTTCATCCTTGGCCATTACTTTGATTTGTGGCATCCGGGTTGGCTCGTGTTTCTCTTGGTTCCGATAACCGCCCTGATTGTCGAGATGCTCACAAAGAAGAAACGCGATATCTTGATTGCCCTGAGTCCGTTTCTGGCGATTGTCATCTTTTTGGTGATTGGCATCACCGCTGGCGTGTGGCATCCGACCTGGCTTGTCTTTCTGATCATTCCCGTATCGGCCATCATCATTGGTTCAAAGGACCGCTCGATATATAAGATGGTCGTGGCTTTAAGTCCGTTTGTGGCGTTGACTGTCTTCTTCATTCTTGGTGAACTGGGAATTTGGCATCCGACCTGGCTCGTCTTTATGATTGTGCCGATGGTTGGCGTTCTCAATAAGCGTCCGCTTTGGAAGTGCCTCGTTTATGAGCTTGCTATTTTATGTTCGATTGGGCTTTACCTGATTCTCGGTTATGTTAAGGGAGTCTGGGGCATGTCTTTGTTCGTCTTCTTGTTGCCGGTTGCTTTTGCCATTTTGCTCGATGGTATCGTCATCAAAGTGACAGGCAAGTCGCTGGAAATTCTGGCTGTGATCATTTTCGCCATCGCCGTTTATCTTTTAGGCGGGTTCTTCGCGGGCGCCTGGGCGTATTTATGGCTCGTCTTTCTGTTAATTCCGGTATATTCCATCATCAGATTCTCCCATCGCAAAGATATCCTTGTGGCATTAAGTCCCTTCATCGCTATCACCGTCTTTTTCCTTCTCGGCTATTTCGCGAACCTCTGGACAATAGCCTGGCTAGCGTTCTTGTTGATACCGATCACGGCGATTCTCAAAAGCAAAAATTAGATGATTATGTGTCTCATTTAAACGGCGTTGTTATATATCGCCGTTTTTTTACGTTCATTACGTGATCGAGGCGGTTGGATCAAACGATTTATCTTGCAGTTTTCCCCCTGATTGATTAAAATAGTAATGGTATGGGGTTGTAGCTCAGCTGGGAGAGCGCTTGCTTCGCATGTAAGAGGTCGCGGGTTCGAATCCCGTCATCTCCACCACTTATCAATTAACACAGGGCAACCTGTGTTTTTTTGATACTTCAGGTGCTCATCTTGAATAAAGATGTTTTGAGTGATAAGATATTGGTGAGTCAATTTTTGTTTTCTAGAGGAGTCTAAATGAAACATCCGGGACAAAGCAATGAAGAACTACAGAAAATAATCGCAGATCTGAAGATCGAAAACGAAGAGTTGCTGAAGGAAAAAGCACTTGAAGATGAACTGGCCTTCTCGTGGGCAGGCAACCTCGGCAGATGGTACTGGGATGTCAAAACCGATAAAGTCAGGTTCAATCCGCTGAAAGTCACTGCCATTGGCTACGATATGTCTGAATTGCCCGAAGACATCGGCTTTCGCTTTTTCACAGAGAAATTGCATCCTGATGATTATGAGCCGACGATGCAAGCGATGCGCGATCATCTTGAAGGACGCAGTGACGTCTATGAAGTCGAATACCGGATCAAATCCAAAAGCGGAGCTTACCGCTACTATTATGACCGCGGTGTGATCACAAGACGTGATAATGCCGGTAAACCCCTGTTTCTCGCAGGAATTGTATTTGATGTGACAAAAAGACGGGAGATCGAACTTGAACTTGAAGAGAAAAACAAGATTCTCGCTAAAATGGCAATCACCGATTCACTCACATCACTCAATAACCATCGTTCAATCTATGACAATTTGAATAAACTTCTGTCATCAAAAAAGGATACAGAGTCTCTTTCTGTTGCTATTTTTGATTTGGATGATTTCAAGAAGATAAATGATACTAGGGGACATCTTTATGGCGACACTGTGCTTCGGGAGGTCGCATCCGTAATCAAGGAATCGCTTCGAGAAGGCGATATAGCCGGCAGATACGGCGGCGAGGAGTTCTTGATAATCTTTCCGGACACCTCCATTGATGAAGCTCATCGAATCGCCGACAAGATCCGTTCCGAGGTTCAACTCAAGTTTAATGGCGAAAGCATCGGTTTGACAATCTCCGGAGGAGTAGCGGAAGCTAATGGTGAAAGCGCAAACCAATTGATCGACAACGCCGACCGAAATCTTTATCGGTCAAAGCATTCAGGAAAGAATAAAATCACCAGTCAGTGAGGAAAGCGAATATGAAAGCGATCGTCTATACCAGCAACACTGGCTTCACCAAGGAATACGCCTTGCTTTTGCAGGAGGCGACGATGTTAGAGGTATTTTCACTTCAAGAAGCAAAGACAAGGCTGAATCCTAAGGATGAAGTGATCTATCTGGGCTGGGTCTTTGCCGGCAAGATCAAAGGTTTGAATAAGGCAAGATCGCGGTATAAGTTGAAAGCTGTTGGCGCCGTCGGGATGGGCGAGTACTCAGATGAATATGAAAAAATGATTTTAAACGGCAACTCTTTATCGCAAGAAAATTCCTTTTATCTTCAAGGCGGCTTCGATTTCGCTAAACTGAAGGGGATCAATCGTTTCATCATGGGGATGATGGCCAATTCAATGAAAAAGAAAACGGACCTCAACGCCGAAGACCAAGCCTTTATGAGTATGTATGAAAAAAGGACCAGTTATGTATCGCGAGATAATCTGGGTCCTTTGATTGCCTTTCTTGAAAATGAATAACAGTGAAGATGGATGATTGATCAAAGAGCGGTGACGCTCTTTTTTATTGCCACCTCGCAACATACTTATCGATTGCGAATTTTCGTTTCAAGCCCCCTTCAGTCATTGTTCTCAGTTTTCCAAAGATGGGTCTTTCTTGCCAGGGGCGGTCGTGCTTGCCGAAGCACCAGGCAATCCCTGCGTAACTAGAAGGATCTCTGCCGTCAAGCAAGTAGGTGTCGTTGAGAGTCTTGATGATTGAAAAGGCTTCATGATAGGATTTCGACCACTCGATAATCTTTTTGGCCCAGTACATCCGCATATAGTTATGCATATACCCGCTTTCAAGCAGTTCGCGCATACAAGCGTTGAAATAAGGATCGTGGGTCTTCAGGTCTTGATAATCTTGGATCGTATATAGATATTCTCTTTCATCATCAAGGTGGTCGTTCATCGTCCGATAAGCCCATGGGTCGGTCATTTTGTCAAAGACATCGTATTCGGGGTTGTAACAGACAAAGTTCCAGGCGAGCTCGCGCCTGATGAATAACTGCTCCAAATAAGCGGTCTTTGCTTCCGGCGTTGCGTCTGTAGCCGCTACCTTGGTGTATATTTCCCGGGGGGAGATCTGACCATAATGGAGATATGGTGACATTTTCGAGGTCAAGTCCAAAGCGGGATCATTGGCATTTGGATATTGGTCAAGTTTTTTCGAAATAAAGTTAGACAGTCTTTGTGAAGCTTGCTGATAACCGCCATGATAATGGTGGCTGATATCAATCTTCTTAACACTTAAGGAATCAAGAAATGAAAGGTAGTCGTCAGGGAATGGATCGGTTTTCAAATTGAGGTCATACGATTGTACAGGAGCTGTGAATTCTGCTTGATCAAGAAAGCAATCGAGTTGTTTCAGCAGTTTGTTTCTGATGGTGTAGGCTCCGTATTCAAGCTTGTTCGTTGCGACATTGACCGGTACGATCGTGTCGGTTTCGACTTGGACGAGATCGCAATGAGGATAGTTTTCTGCGATGTCAAAGTAAAGATTCTTGCGCCATTCTCTTTGGATTCGCAAATAGCCGGTATCAAGAACTACCACGGCGGCTTCTAGTAGATAATCACGAATGTTCGCATCGGGTTTGCCGATGCGGAAGATAAAACCGATCCCTTTTGAAATCAACTCGGCTCTGACTTCATCAAGTCCTTCAAGCAGAAAAGTGAAGTTCCGAAGATTGCCATCAGGGTAGGTAGGATCAAGCGAAAAGAAGACAACTACCGGAAGTTTTCTTTCATTTGCAAGAGTTATGGCACAAGCGAGAGCATGGTTGTCGTTAACCCGCTGGGATTGTTGCATAAAGTAAAGAACGTAGGCGCCTTTTGGAATGTTATTGCCGTGAAGTAGATAGCGAATGCGTTCGTCGTTCATGATCACCACCTGCCTTATAAGACTATTCTATCATATTTGTATTTGCGGATATTGTTTGGGGAAAAACTTTTCTCATTCCGGTAAATAATGGTTGAAAAAAAGCGATACTTCATATACAATATATAGTGCTAAGCCCGTGCAGGTGTAGTTTTAATGGCCTTGGCGGCCTCGCCCTTGATCTTGTCGGGCACGCCGATGACGGCGGCCTCGGCCACGGCGGGGTGGGCGCGGAAGGCGTTCTCAAGCTCGGCGGTGCCCAGGCGGTGCCCGGCGATGTTCAAAACGTCGTCGGCGCGGCCCTGAATCCACAGGAAGCCGTCCTCATCGCGCTTGGCCACGTCTCCGGCCAGGTACTTGCCGGGAAAGCGGGCAAAGGACTCCAGGTAGCGTTCCTTCCCGCCTTCCTTGCCCGAGGGATCGAAGATGCCGGTCATCATGGCGGGCCAGGGC
>JAQVPE010000054.1 GCA_028702245.1 Candidatus Izemoplasmatales bacterium | reverse complement strand
CTCTTCCGATCTCTTTCAACATCTCGGTGGTGATTTTCTCCATTTTAGCTTCGGTGTACCGCATCGCGGCCGCCCCATCGCCGTCAATGGAGCCAAAGTTGCCGTGACCGTTGACAAGCGGATAACGATAACTGAAATCCTGGGCCATACGAACCATAGAGTCATAGATGGCGGAATCGCCGTGGGGATGATATTTACCCATGACATCGCCGACGATACGCGCTGATTTCTTAAATTGTTTATCGGGATAGACCCCAAGTTCATCCATTCCAAAGAGAATGCGGCGATGAACCGGTTTCAAACCGTCTCTAACATCCGGCAAAGCCCGCGATACGATTACGCTCATCGCATAACTAAGGAACGAGCTTTTCATTTCGCTTGCAAGTTTTATTTCGACGATTTTATTCTTCGCTTCGTTTCCGTTAAGCAAGTCCATGACGTCCTCCTTAGTAATCCAGGTTGCGAACAAATTCCGCATTTTCCTGGATGAATTCCTTGCGGCTGGGGACGTCGTCCCCCATCAGCATCGAGAAGATGCGGTCGGCTTCGATCGCGTCCTCAAGAGTCACCTGAAGCAGCGTGCGGGTGTCCGGATCCATGGTCGTATCCCAAAGTTGTTCCGGATTCATCTCGCCGAGGCCTTTATATCT
This sequence comes from Candidatus Izemoplasmatales bacterium, assembly GCA_028702245.1. Classification (GTDB taxonomy): domain Bacteria; phylum Bacillota_I; class Bacilli_A; order Izemoplasmatales; family Hujiaoplasmataceae; genus JAAYZB01. Next base: position 5,569 of record JAQVPE010000054.1, on the reverse strand, counting down.
TTGCAACGTCGGTTTTCCGCTTGTTTCTTGAAGGATTCGGTCGAGTTCTTTCTCATCATAAGCATACTGGATCTGTTTCCCTTGTTGGATTTTGAATAGCGGCGGTTGGGCGATATAAACATATCCCTTCTCGATCAATGGCCGCATATATCGGAAAAAGAACGTCAATAGCAGCGTGCGAATATGGGCTCCGTCAACATCGGCATCCGTCATGATGATTATTTTGTGGTAACGCGCGTGTTCAATTTGAAAATCCTCGCTGATCCCTGTCCCAAACGCCTGAATCATTGAGAGTATCTCTTTGTTTTGCAAGGCTTTGTCAAGTCTTGCTCTTTCGACATTCAAAACTTTTCCCCGCAATGGCAGAATCGCTTGATATTCAGAGTCGCGTCCTTGTTTCGCGGACCCGCCGGCGGAGTCTCCCTCAACGATATAAATCTCTGATTTTTGCGCGTCTTTTGAACGGCAATCCGCCAATTTGGATGCGAAACCCAACGAATCGAGCGGTGATTTTCTGCGAGTCAATTCTCTGGCTTTTTTCGCTGCGAGCCTTGCTCTTTGAGCCATCAAAGCTTTTTCGAGAATCATCTTGGCGGCCGCCGGGTTTTCCAGAAGAAAGCGATCAAGGCCTTCGCTCATGATATTGGAAACAACCCTACGGGCATCGGATGATCCCAATTTGGATTTGGTCTGCCCCTCAAATTGGGGGTCCGGATGTTTCACTGAAACGATCGCAACCAAACCTTCGCGAGTGTCTTCTCCGAGCAAAGATTCGTCTTTGCGGAAAATATTGTAGTTTTTGCCGTAGTTGTTGAGAATTCTTGTCAGCGTTGATTTGAACCCTTCTTCGTGGGTTCCGCCCTCAGGATTTGTGATGTTGTTCGTAAACGGATAGATATTGGCGGCGTAACCGTTGTTATATTGCATAGCGATTTCAACCATGATGGCCTCTTGTTCTCCTTCAAAGTAGGCGACCATCGGATGGGTAAGGTCTTTGCCGGCATTCAAAAACTCGACATATTCCTTGACACCGCCCTCATAGCGGTATTGTTTATGGATCTTGTTTTCGGGGTTGCGTTCGTCGGAAATCATGAACTGGATGCCTTTGTTAAGAAAAGCAAGCTGTTGGATCCGGTTTCTGAGCGTTTCAAATTCATATTCCTGAGATTCGGTAAAAGTTTCCGGATCGGCCAAAAAAGTGACAACCGTTCCCGAGGATTGGGTGTCGCCAATGCATTCCAATTCCTTTGTGACGAATCCGTGCTCGAATTCGATTGCATAGATTTTGCCGTCTTTATGGATTTCGATATGCAAAAACTTGCTCAAAGCATTGACTACCGAGGCGCCAACGCCATGGAGTCCGCCTGATACTTTGTATGATTTATGGTCAAACTTGCCGCCGGCATGCAATACCGTATAGACGGTTTCGACGGTCGGTCTTCCTGATTTCGGATGGATATCTACCGGAATGCCTCTGCCGTTATCTTGAACCCGGATGATGTTTCCCGGCAAGATTTCGATGTGGATGCTGTCGGCATAACCGGCGAGCGCCTCGTCAACAGAATTATCGACTATCTCCCAGACAAGATGATGCAGTCCTCTTGGTCCGGTTGTTCCGATATACATTCCCGGTCTTTTCTTAACAGCTTCCAGACCTTCGAGGATCTGGATATTGCTGGCGTCGTATTTTGCGAATGTATCAGCCATTGATGCTTTCCTCCTTGATGTATCCTTTTCTGACATGAAATATTTTTCCTGTTTTCCGATATCGTTCCTTGATATCGTCAATAGCGGTTGCTGTGATGATTGTCTGTGCGTTCGTTTCCAACAAGTATTCGAGCAATTGATTTTGGCGCGCTTGATCCAATTCGGAAAACACGTCGTCAAGTAAAAAAACCGGTCTTGATTTCTTAGTGTTGTTCACAATATCGGAAAGAACGATATTGAGTGCGATAAGCATTGCTCTTTGTTCGCCTTGGGAAGCATGAAGTCGAGCCGGTGTACCCCCAAACATAAACTCATAGTCATCGCGGTGAGAACCATGGTTTGTTGCCCCGGAAAGGAGGTCTTGCCGGTACTTGGATTTCAGAAACTTAGCAATGTCCAAAGCGGCGATGGAAGGAATAAACTCCAGTTTGAAGCCCCTATCGAGGTGCGTTAACCTAGAGAAAGCCTCTTTGATGCCGCGATTTATCTCATCAATCAATGCCATCCTTCTTTTAGTGATAATCGTTATTTTATCCGCCAATTGCTCGGTGATCACATCAAGCAAAGTCTCGTCGCGGTTATTTGTATCGGCCATTTTCTTAAGTAGTTCATTTCTTTGCCTGATCAAATGTTTGTAATCGGCGAGGTCAGTAAGATACTCTTTATCGATTTGACCCAAGAAGACATCAAAGTAATATCGTCTATCTTTGGGAGAACCTTTAATTAAGTTAAGGTCCTCGGGAAGAAATGATACAATATAGAGATTCCCGATATAATCGCTCAGACGTTTGATTTCTTTATCATTAGAAAGAGCTCGCTTTCCGATTTCCGAGATGATCAGCGTTAGTTCGGTCTTGTGCTTGTCTTGAACAATCGACGCTTGAATTTTGGCAAATTCTTCATTGAATTTGATTAAGTCTTGGTCTTCAACTTTATATGACTTGGCCATCGCCAAGACATAAATCGCTTCCAGAAAATTGGTTTTTCCTTCACCGTTTGCCCCGATAATAAAATTAATGCCCGAACCAAGGGCCAACGTCTGTTTCTGATAGTTTCGGAAATTGGTTAGGGTGATTTTGTCAATTATCATAGGCTATTCGCTAATAAGAAATTCGCGGTTTTTGTTTACAACCACAATATCGTTGGGGCGTAGTTTTTTACCTCTGCGATTCTCAATTTCGCCGTTCACCTTAATATCGTTGACCGCAAGAAAGGCTTTGACTTCGCCGCCGCTTTGAACTAAATCAACGTATTTCAAAAATTGTCCAAGCGTAATAAAAGGGGTGTTGATTTGGATTTTCTTCATCATTAACCCCCTGTCCAGACAATTATCGGAATCATGTCAGTTTATATATATATTATATAATAATATTATATAATTTTCAACTTGTATTTGGAGAATTCTCCCGCTTCAATCAAATAAAAATAAAAAACGGGCTTGATTTGTTTCACCCGTTTTTAGATTGTATTGATTCTTTGGCAATTCGGTCAAGAAACTCAACCATTGTGTAGAGCCAATGCCGATCAAGGCCAACGGTGTCAAGAATGATCTGGATGCGATTGTTCTTGTAAGAAAAACGGATGAACCTTGATATCTCGATACCTGATTTGAAAAGTTTATCGCCGGCAAGCTTGCCTCCTGTTTCCTCCGAGAGAATCAAAGTGATGTTGGTTTTCTTCTCAAACATTTTTTCGACACCTAGTTTTGTGGCCAATTTTTCGAACAAGCGTTCATAGATATAGATTTCCAGTTCGGAATCGTATTTGCCAAAGCGATCCTTAAATTCTTCAAGCAATTCTTTGATATCATCAACGTTTTCGACGTCACTGATTTTTTTATGCATTTCAATTTTGACGAAATCGTCAGAGATGTACTCTTCGTCGATGTAGCGGGAAACGGTTGCCTTGACTGCTGAAGTCGTCTTCTCTTTGGTCTTGGTTCCTTGTTTTTCGTTGATTTCTTCTTCAAGAATCTTCAAATACAAGTCGATTCCGACCGAATCGATGAATCCCGATTGTTCGGCGCCAAGGATGTCACCGGCTCCCCGAATCGACAAGTCTCTGATAGCGATTTTAAAGCCGCTGCCGAGTTCGGTAAATTCCTTGATAACTTTGAGCCTTTTTTCAGCGTCTTCAGTCATCTGATGATGACGCTTATACATTAAATAAGCGTAAGCAATCCTGTCGCTTCTGCCCACTCTTCCTCTGATTTGATATAGTTGCGATAAACCTAGACGATCGGCCTCGTGGATAATCAACGTATTGGCGTTGGGGATATCGATGCCGGTCTCGATAATGGTTGTTGAAACCAAGACGTCGACATTATGATTGACAAAATCATCGACAACATCTTCAAGTTCGTGCTTGTGCATTTTCCCATGAGCAACCCTGATAATCGCGTCGGGAACCAGCCTTCCGATATAAAGAGCGACATTGTCAATGTCATCGATTCGGTTGTACAAATAGAAGACTTGTCCCTTGCGCGCAAGTTCTCTTTCAATGGCATCCTTGACGATAAGATCGTTTTGCTCAAGAACATAAGTCTGGATCGGGTATCGATTCTCGGGCGCGCTCTCAAGCAAACTCATATTCTTGACGCCCATGATTGCCATTTGCATGGTTCTCGGAATCGGCGTCGCCGACAAGGAAAGCACATCGATGTTAACTTTCATTTCTTTGATTCTTTCTTTATGTTCAACACCAAAGCGTTGTTCCTCATCGACAATAAGAAGTCCCAAATCTTTAAAAACAACATCATTACTCAAAATCCTATGGGTACCGATCAAGATGTCAATCGAACGTTCACTTAAAGCAGTCAGAATTTGCCGCTGTTGTTTTTTTGTGGCAAACCGGTTCAATAGTTCGACCCTAACGCCAAACTTTTCCAATCGCTCGAAAAAGGTTTGATAATGCTGTTTGGACAAAACAGTTGTCGGAGCCAGGTAAGCGACTTGCTTGTTGTTAAGGATCGCTCTGAAGGCAGCCCGTAAAGCGACTTCGGTTTTGCCAAAACCGACGTCCCCACAAAGCAACCTGTCCATCGGCTTGGGCATTGCCATGTCTTGAAAAACTTCCTGGATCGCCCGCGATTGATCTTTTGTTTCCGCAAACGGGAAATCCGCTTCGAGTTCTGCTTCAAGATCACGGTGCCCCGAAAAAGGAAACCCTTGAGCTTGTTCGCGTTCGGAGTAGAGCGCAATTAATTTGTCGGCAATATCGCGAACCCGTTTTTTGACTCTTTGCTTGGTTCGCTCCCAATCGGCTCCTCCGAGTTTGCTCAGCCGGGGAACAAAGCCTTCGCTTCCGGCATATTTTTGGATTTCTGAAAATGACTCCAGTGGTATGTAGAGTTTGTCGCCATTATGATATTCCAGATGGATATAGTCGTTTTTGGTACTACCAAGTTCCATTGTTACGATATCAAGAAAGCGGCCGATGCCGTAGTCGTAATGGACAACATAGTCGCCGTGTTTGAGATCGCTCACCGATCCCAAGCGTTTGCTGTTGTCATAGACAGAGACATACTTTCCTTTATTCTTGGGTGCTCTGCGTTCTTGAAATGCCGCTTAAGTAATGACGGCGATACCTAAATCGGGTGCGTAAAGATCAAAATAATCATCGGCGATCAACAGATTGATTTGTCCGATTATTGGCTCGTCCTTGGTTCCAATCAAATGATACAAGAGTTTGTTTGCTTCAAGCAGTTCACTGACTTGCTGTCTCATTTTAGTGTTTTTTGAAACAATAAAGACTGTCAATCTACTACTGTGATTTTTCAGTACTGAAACAAATAAATTGAGGTTTCTACCAAATTTGAAAGGATCGCTTCCGGGTATAGAAATGCTATATGGAATATCTGATC
>JAQVPE010000053.1 GCA_028702245.1 Candidatus Izemoplasmatales bacterium | reverse complement strand
TACCGATCACAAGTCCCCTAATCAAAGTAACTTGTTCAGGATCAGGTTGGAAATCATATTCAATGTCGAAGTAGATGGTTACAAGATGATCAACGATCATAGAAAGATCGAGGGACTCATCGCCTATAAGTGCTTGAGCAAGTTTGGCGGCCTCTACCAAAACAAAGAACATTTCATTTTGATCATGAACCGACATAAAGACAACCGGATCTTGTTCCTCTTCTGGTATCATCATTTCAACGAAAGCCGTGATCGCGGCGATTTTGTCTTCGTCGACTGTTTGCAGGAAGCCAACCAATTCATCGAAGATTTCATCAGCGATGCCGAGATACTCATCGATCTTTGGCAAGAAAACTGCCAGCATGGCATTCTCTTCGGCTATAGGAAGATCCATGGATTGAACGTAAATAGTCGCGACATCCTTAAGCAAATCGGAAAGATGACCGATAGCTTCGGTATCCATTTCCGTTTGAATGGTGGTCAAGATCGCGCTTAGCTCATCGATGTAGCCCAAAAGCAATTGGATACCAGACATCTCATCAAGCAAATCTCCTCCGAGAGGAGCGTAATTAAACAGCATCCCGAATATCAAATCGAAGACTTCTTCATCAAGATTGACTATCAAGGCGTCTGCCAAATCATAAAGGTCAATAACGACCAACTTCAAGGTGGTCGCTCCATCTACGGTTCCAAGGTAAGCGACGAAAAGCTCCATGAAAGCGAGCATTGCTTCTGCTTGCTCTAGTTCATATTGCAGTTCGACAAGAACCCATTCATAAGTATTAACCTCGGAACTCCAATTATAGTATTCCGACAAGTAATCATCGTTGAGAACACTGGTCACCATTTCTTCGGTCACGGTATCTTGTAGACCCGCGATTTCCTCTTCAGCAAGAGGAACCGTAGCAAATTGACACATCAGGTAGGCTTCATAAAGTTCAATCAAGGCGCCGTATGCGGCTTGCTTTTCGGTTGAAAAACTTCCCAATAGATTGTTGTAGTTAGTAATCGCCTGATTTGCTAACTCTGTGTCTACATAGTCGTATAAATAGTAATAATAATTCCACATATGGTCTTCGAGTTGTTCATATTCATCATACTCTTCCCAAGAACGGTCATAGAAGTACTCGTCTTCGGCCTGATAGTAAGTTGAATTTGCCTCTTCTCTAGCGACTATGGCATCATAATATGCAACAACGGAAGCGCCATTGGTGGTGTTTGTATTACCGTAGGCAACCATCGCAGTACGCACGGCAGCCAACTGAACCAAGGCATCAGCCAAGGCATCCTCAGTGTCATCAATCTCTTGCTGAAGATATTCTGTTTGAGGATCATCGACAACTTGGGCAGACATCATTTGGATGACATTCATCATGGCGTCCGTCAGCATTTGCTTGGACATGATCGTCTTCGCCTCGGCATACCATAGCTGGAAATCGGCGAGCGTTTCGATCGTCTGAAGCCCGGAAATCATGGTTGGAGCCTCGAGGACCATCGCATAGAGTTCGTCCTCACTGACGCCAAGAATCATCGTCATCATGCCGATTTGTTCTTCTGCTTCCGCTTCAGTCATCTCACCTGATCCATCCATAGCGATGATTGCTCCAACAAGCAAAGACCGATCAAAAAAGCCGGTGGAAACAGTGGTTGCCGGAACAGTGGTCGTCACTCCCGTTGCGGGAACAGTGGTTGTCACTCCCGTTGCGGGAGCGGTGGTTGTAACTCCCGTTGCGGGAGCGGTGGTTGTAACAGGGGTTGAAGACTCAGTAGTAGTTGGCGTTTCCGATCCTGTTGTTGTAAATGTAGACAGATCTTCGCAGCCAACTAGAAGCAAACTCATCAACAAAAACAAAAGTAGAACTGAGATTTTTCCTTTCATAAAATTGCCTCCTATAAATAGAATGAGATTTGAAATCAAAATAATAATGTATAGTGATACATTATGAATAATATCACGAATGAAAGCAAAAATCTACAAGGGTAGAGGGGTTTTTTGCGTATTTCATACTTTTTCTTATCTAAAACATTATTTGGTATCAACATATATAGTTGTCGGTAAGTCTTTGGTAAATTTGGGTATATTGACTTTTTTTAAAAGTCATAGTCTGTTTTTGGTACAATGATTGATTGTGAATTTGAATTGGTTATCAGTATACATCTAGATCTATCAGTAAAAAAAGAACCGGATCAATTCCGGTTCTCGGTCTACTCCTGGTTTAGAAGCAGGGCATTGACTTCTAAGAAATCAGCTTCCATATCGTACATTCTGATTTGCGAGTTTGAAACAGTGTAGATCATGTTTTCAATCAAAATGGTCCTATCGACGGTATCAACATACCAGAAGAAATGTGTTGCCGGCTCATCCATGTGCGACAGGGCCGTAACGTACTCAAGCTGCTTGTCATGAGTGACTTTGAAAACATAGATGCTCTGCAGGTAATCGTTCCAGTTGTTTTGATACTCGGTGATGGGGATGGCCACATAAGTATAGTCTTGACCATCCGGTTGATAACTCACAAAAGCTTTGTGGTCGTAGAGCACCGGAGTGTAGCTGTACTCTCCTTCGACGAGATAGGTTTCGATGTTGATCGGAGCATCCCCGCTTGTGTCATAAAGCGAAACCTTGACGCCGGTGAAAACAGTACTGCCATACTCATTTATTTCGGCTTGCCTTCCCACTCCCAATAACAAGTCATCGTTGATGATATGAAGATAGTCGGAAACGCCTTCTTCGTACAATTCGCCAAGAATAACGGGATTGAGCGGATCGGATAGATCGATCTTGTAGAGAGGATCGGTTCTGACAAAAGTAACGACATAGGCGATATCGCCGGAGAATCTGACGGCATAGATCGATTCTCCCGGTTTGCCAAGATTTTCCAGCACGGATATCGGTTCGATTTTTCCGGTTGTTGTGGCGTCAAAACAACTGATCTGGTTGAAAATGCTCCAAGTTGCCGTTATAACATCGTCTTTGGTTGAAGTTTCTATTTTGGTTCCTGTTGTCGCAATCCGGAAATACCCCTCATGTTCATCCATCGAGAACTGGTCGAGCGGCGAACCATCAACGGCTGCGGTTGCCTGATAGACAAGTTTGCCGTCAGCTATCGCAAACCTTAGGACATACGTCCTTGACATCATCCAGGGCGAAGCCTCTTCAAACCAACTGCGATGCACGACCGTGTACAAGTTGTTTTGACTCATATAGATTTGATAGGTGCTGCCGACATAAGCGTTGAGATCAAGATCGGCTTCGCTTTCGACATCCAATGAAGCAAGCAACAAATACGAGCACTGCCATAAATCAGAAGGCATATAGTAGACGTCGTTAGCGTCAAGGCGATTATACTCCTCGCCTTCAGCACTGTCTTTATACCTTGGCAATATCGCTTCGCCATCGGGACGGCTTGAAAGCGAATAGTCGTTCATGATCAGATAAAGGTCGCTACCGATCATTCTACTGTCGGTGAGATAGGAATTGTCAAAGAATAATTCGCGATTGAGCACGATCTCGTTTTTATCGAGGATATCGAATATTTTTACGGTTACGCCGTAGTTATAGTAATAGTAATAACTATAATAAATATCCGTACGATATTCTTCAGTCTCAGCTTCCTTATCTTCCGGTTCATAAGACTCGCTACCGATCACAATCAGGTAATCTTCATAAAGATAGATCCCGCTGAAATAAGAATTCTCGGAAGTATAGGAATCAGTGATGACAAGCGTTTCGGCGTCGATGATGAAAACCGTGTCTCCGGAAATCATGTAGATGTAATAACCATCGGTAAGGACAGTGTCGCTTTCACCGACTCCATCAACTTGATTGTTGGTCTCGCTATGATCTTTGTTTTCGGTTTGATCTTCGGCTGATGGCACTGACATCTGAGCGGTTGACGCAATGGCGTTTTCCATAGCTACATCACCACTCAAGAACCATCTATATGACTGTCTTTCGCTATTGAATTTCTGGACATAGGCCTCCAGTTGGCCAAGATTTCTGAAATTACCTACTTCTTCGACTTCCTTGTAGTCAATAATTTCGACGGTTTGAACACAACCGGCGAGGATAATGGCCGCACAAATCAATAAAAAACCGCTTACGAAACGTTTCATAGACTTGCCTCCTTTGAGAGATTCGCCTAATAAACAATCCATAGCGGTGTTTTATTGGTCAAACGAAATTTATTATTCTGTGAGTTTCAAGAAAAGATCGATATCGGCCTTGAGAAGTTCGAGCGATCCCACCCAAAATGCTTTGTCGGTCACGTCGATATTGGCGATCATCGCCGCATCCTCGACAAAGTTTTTCCCAGTCGCCGCCAGCAGTTTGTCATACATCGGCACAAATGTTTCCTTGTTTTCAAGATACTTGGCATAAAGCCCCTTGGCAAACAAGAGCCCAAAGGCATACGGGAAATTGTAGTAACTGAGCGTTCCTGAATAATAGTGCGACTTGCAGACCCACATATAGGGATGAAGTTTGTTTTCATCCAAACCGTCGCCATAACTCTTCTTCTGGGCGTCAAGCATCATGCTCTTGAGTTCATCGGCGTCATAAAGAGTCGTCTTTCTGCCTTCAAAAAGTGCTTTTTCAAAGTAGAAGCGAGACAGAATATCGACGATGACCTGGGTTGCGTCTTGGAGCGACGACTCGAGCAAATAGAGTTTTTCATCAGTCGTGGTCGCATCTTTCAGGGCAGCTTGGTTGACGATCGTCTCGCAGAAGGTCGATGCCGTTTCCGCTACCGGCATCGTGTAGTCGCTGTTGAGCGGTGACTCATCAAAGATTGCCTCGCCGTGATAGGCGTGCCCAAGTTCATGGGCCATGGTGATGACGTCGCCAAAGGCGCCGTTAAAGTTTGTCAAAACCCGGCTTTCCTTGATCACATGAAGATTAGCGCAAAAAGCGCCGCCGACTTTTCCCTTCTTGGGAAGATAGTCGATCCAGCCGTCTTTAAAGGCTTTATTGGCCATTTGATACAATCTTTCGTTGAAAGTATGGAAATTCTTCAGAATGTACTCATTAGCCTCGGGAATCGTGAATGATTTCGAGGCGTTGCCGATCGGAGCGAATAAATCATAAAACGGCAAACCATTTTTATGACCAAGCAATTTCGCCTTCCGTTTCAGGTATTTTCTGAATACCGGCAGATAGGCTTCCATCGTCTCGATCATAACATCGAGAGTATCTTTCTTCATCCGGCTTTTGATCAAAGTTTCCGCTAGAGGCGACTCATAGCCTCTAGCTTCCGTCAAAGTGTTGACTTCGCCCTTGATGGAGTTGATCGCCGCTGCGATCGCTTTCTCGATTTTTTCGTAAGCCTTGATTTCGGCTGCGAAGGCTTTTTCCCTAACCTTGGGATCGGCCTCGTAGGCCAGGTTCCTGACTTCCGAGAGCGTTATTTCCTTACCTTCATAATCAACCGCGAGCGTTGATGTCAATAAAGACTGCAAGTGGTTCCAGGCGATTGAACCCGACTGCCTGAGTTTGGCGATCAAAACTTCGGTTTTGTCGTCAAGAAGATGGAGCGCTTGCGATTTTTGTTCTACGAAATGGAAGCGGTGTTCTTCGAGCAATGGATCTTCCTCAATCACTTTTTCCAAACCGGGAACATCTTTCAACCATTTTTTGAACATCGTTTCGACAGTGGTGAGTTCCGTAACTTTGACTTGAAGCAGGTTGAGATACTTGAGGCTTTGGACATTCGTCGACTCGGTCGACCGCCTCAACGAAGCATAACTGAAGAGTCTTTCAGCAAGTTGACTGAGAGCAATCGAGTTTTCCACATAGGAAATCAGTTTTTCTCTCACGCCCTCATAATCATGAAGTTGAGACTCAAAGCCTTTCATCTTGAGGATGAGATCGTCAAGATGCTTCAGGTCGCTTTGAAACTCTTCGCTTTCAAAGCTTTTGTAAAGTTTGTCTAGATTCCAGGTGTTCATTGTTTTCCTCCATTTAAAATATATTGGTTTTTGGTGAGTTTATAGTAACGTGACCAGATTCTTCTTTTGTCTATTGTCACATATTCTCCTTCTTCGACAAAGACGAAGCCGCATTTTTCGATTACCCTTTGCGATTTGTGGTTTCCTTGAAAGTGACTGACAACAACAGTATCGATATCGGTGTCATTGAAAGTATGAGCCAAAACCGCCTGGCAGGCTTCTGTCATCAAGCCTTGGTTCTCATATTTGGTCGAAAGAACATAGCCGAGTTCCCGGGTAAGAGGATCAGTCTCATTGTCTTTACGATGCATGCCAACCGAACCGATCACTTTATTGTCTTCTTTGTG
>JAQVPE010000052.1 GCA_028702245.1 Candidatus Izemoplasmatales bacterium | reverse complement strand
GTTTTTTTACAGTTAATTCATATGCGCACATGTACCCCGCGGGTCCGGCGCCGACAATGATGACATCATATCGATTATCCATCAAAACATCCCTTTCAAAAAGCCGATTAGATAATATCATCATTCTACTTCAAAAGCAACCACGAACCAAAGAAAAACAGAGTCGAGGACTCTGTTTGTTTGGTGGGTGATTATTCGGTTCTTACCGGTAGAATCAGTTGAATAACGCCGGGATCATCGTCGCCTTCGATAACAAACGGCCGAATCTCGCCGGTAAACTTAACATATATTTCTCCGGAATTGAATGTTTTCAAAGCGTCCATGAAATACTTGGAACTGAAGGCTATTTTGATTGGCATTCCAACGGCGTTGTCGAGCGGATATACCTTTTCGGTGACTTTGCCAAGTTCAGGAGAGTTTGAGGTGATCTCAACGACGTTGTCGCTTTTGAGATTGAGTTTGACAATACTCGAAGATCCCTCTTTTGAAGAAAGCAAAGAAGCTCTTTCGATGGCGGTATAAAGCTTGTCTTTGTTGAATTTGATTATTACCGGAAATTCAGTTGGAATCAATCTGGACGTTTCTGGGAAGTTGCCTTCCAAAAGTCTTGATTGAAACAAAACGTTTCCATATTCAAACAAAATTGACTTGTGATTCAAATGAATGAGTATCTCGTCTAAATTTAGTTCCTGGATTTTAAAGAGTTCATCAAGACTTCGCCCGGGAATCACAACATTCATATTATCTTGGTTTTTAGGTATTGTGATCATTTTTTGACTGAGTCTAAAAGAATCAGTGGCGATTGCGCTTAGTTTTTCGCCTTCGACACGGATATTTACACCAGTCAAAATCGGTCTGTTCTCAATCGCTGATGTGGCAAAGGTTGTTTGTTTGATGATTGATTTCATCAATTTGGAATCGATTTTGATAGGGTCGTCGTTGATCGGAAACTCCAACTCGGGATAATCGTCGACATTGAGTAAATTGAGGGTCACATCGGATTCTCCGGCGATGATCCGCAATATATTATTGTCGATAACCGATAGTTCTACGCTGTCGCCTTCAAGTTTCCGCAAAATCTCCACAAAGAATTTTCCGGGAATCAAAACTTCGCCACCAGACTCAATTTTTAGACTTTCATCTTTGATTGAGATTTTGATGGAAATATCGGAATTGCTTGTGATCAAGACGATCTCATTTTGAGACGCTTCAAGCTTGATGCCTTGAAGATATGGCGCTGGCGTTTTGGTTGATAAAGCTTTTTGAGATATGAGTAAATTATTTAGAAGCACACTTGTCGATATGGTGAAATTCATAAGCAACCTCCGCAATATATATTTACATTAATTAATTCTTTTTATTATTATTGTTATTATTAAGGGTGTTGATGGCGGGGAAAAACACCACTATCCAACGATTAATTATACCACGTTTGGGTGTTTAAGTATAGATAATATAATGTTAATAAACTCAAGTATTACCCGTTTTTTCCACATTTGATTAACAATTTATCGACGTCGCCTTTTTTTGCTTTGTCTATCTGAAGATCATTGGCAATCTGCTCGATGCTGTAAATTACTGTCGAATGGTCGCGATTATTGAATAATTGACCGATTTTCTTATAAGTCAAGTCATACATGTCTTTAAGGATATACATTGCTATTTGCCTGGGAAAAACATATTGTTTCTTTCTTTTTTTTGAAAGAAGATCCGTGGTTGTGATTCCATAGTAAGAACTGACGATGTCAAGAATGTTGGTATAATTAGTTTTTTCAATTGATTTGTTGGTGATATTCTTGGAGTTGATCAGATTCTTAAGCGCGTCTTCGGCATTTTCGATCGTGAATTTATAATCAAAAGCGGTACAATAGAACAGAACTCTTTTTAAAGCGCCTTCCAATTCACGGACGTTGTTGTCAAAGATGCTGGCGATATAATCAAGGATTTCATCGGGAATCAAATCAGGGTCGGTCGTTTCTGCCTGAAGCTTCTTTTTCAATATCAAAATGCGGTGTTCCAGGTTCGGCCGATTGATATCAACCGATAAACCCCATTCAAAGCGAGAGGTTAGACGAGACATGATATCGTATAATTCTGAAGCCGGACGATCGGAAGTGATAACGATTTGTTTATTGTTTTCTTTCAGTTTCTCGAATATTTTGAAAAATTCAAGCTGAGACTGAGTTTTTCCGGAGAGAAATTGGATATCGTCTACAAGCAGGATATCAACGTTTTCATATTTTTTGGAAAAATCGTCAAACATTTTCTTTTGAACAGCTTTTGCGAAGTCTTCGATAAACTGATCGGTTTTGACATAAAGTACTTTTTTGTGGACGTCGTTTTCAAGAATAAAGTTACCAACACACTGCATCAAGTGTGTTTTGCCAAGACCGACTTCGCCAAATATATATAAAGGATTAGCAACCACGCCGGGTTGATCGGCAACCTTCATTGCGGATGTATAAGCTAAGCGATTACTGGAACCAACAACAAAATTATCAAATGTATAAGAATTATTGAGACCGGTCTTATATTTGCTTTCAAGACCTAGTTCGGGTTGGTTGATTTCGTAATTCGTTGTTTTCTGAAGTTCTTCAGCGGCTTGTTCCTTGGTGATGATCTTAAACATATGCTTTTCGGATACTTCTTCGTTGAGCATTGCGTTTAAGCGGTTTAAATAGAAGGATTCGATCTTGCTTTTAACAAAAGAATTGGGAGCGACAAGGTATACGTAATTGTTGACAACCTTAAAAACGTTAGTAATATCGTTAAAATGTTCCGAAAAAACTTCTTCGTCCAAGGTCAACTGCAATTGGTATTTGATCTTATCCCAAAGTCTTTGATATTGTTCCATGGCTTCTACCCCGCTATGTATAACTAGAATATAACATAATCGAATGTGGATGTAACATCAATTTATCCACAATAAATGTGGAAAACTCATTTTCAAGCAACACTAGTATTATACTCTTTGGGGAAAAGCGGTGTATCATTCGTTGGCGTAACAAAGGGGTTTTTGTGGGTTTTCCACTTTTCCACAGTGCGTCTGTTTCAACAATTTTATCAACAATTCATTACCAAGCAGCAAACCAAAAATTGGTGTATAATTCTAATTTCAAAACGGAGGAAATGATCCAAAACAAAAATGGTTGACAGATAGGGTAAAATCTCTTATAATTATGTAGCGTGGTTTTTGGATACGTTTGGAGGTGTTGGTTATGAGCAGAACATATCAACCAAGTAAGATCAAAAGAACGAGAACCCATGGGTTCAGAGCGAGAATGGAAACGGCAAACGGCAGAAAAGTACTTTCTAGAAGAAGAGCAAGAGGCCGCAAGAGTTTGACTGTGTCAGACAGATAAAACCGAATATTAAGAAAGCCATCAATATATTAGAACTTGAAATCACCGGAATAATATATCTTGGTGATTTTTGTTTTATTAGGAGTTGACGCGGTTGAACAAAGAGTTTCGGATCAAGAAGAACAAAGAAATCGAAACCTTGTTATCCCAAAACAAAAAAGTTGGAAATTCTCAGTTTTCCGTATATTACGTCAATCGACCGGATGCCGCTCATTTTCGATTCGCGGTCAGTGTGGGAAAAAAATACGGTACCGCAGTGGAGAGAAACCGGATCAAAAGACAAATTCGGGAAATTGTCAATCGAGCTGAGATCGGCGTTTTGGTTGACTTTTTTGTCATTGTGAAACCCTCGGCAAAAAAACTCAAATTTGAAAGCGTTAAACAGACATTAACCAATTTATTCGCTCGCGCGAAAATAATAGAAGGATAGGGCATATGAAAAAAACAAAACTGTTACTGGTAATATTGGCTATTGCATTGTTGTTTGGAGTTGCAGGCTGCCAAGGAAAAAAAGGAGAGGTGTCTTATAGCAATTTTAACAGCATTGCGGTTAAAGACGAAGACACTGCTGGTACAAATTATTATAACGTGTTAATTCTTCTTGGTTCTCCGACCACATCCACAGGCCTTGTGGCGGAAGAACCGTTTGATTCGACAACCTATACAGGAAAAATGTATTGGGATCAAAGTGAAGAAGGAGTCTATGTCGAAATAACTCTGGAAAATGATGAAGTCACCGCCAAAACACAAACTGGACTTTATGAAAGTGTTTATCGAACGCCGATTGGCGCAAGAACCGGGGTTTGGGAATGGATCATCACGCAAATCGGTAGATTCACTTTCTACGCCAGCAATCTCTTTGGACTGTTAGGAAACACATATCTTTATTGGTTGGGCCTTTTGATCATGACACTTGTGATCAGAACGCTCGGCTGGCCGATTTATGCAAAAAGCAACGATATGACTTACAAGATGAACATGGCGCAACCTGAGATTGCCAAGGTTCAGGAGAAATATCGCGGGCGCACCGATCAAGCTTCACAACAACGAATGCAACTCGAAACTATGGAAATTTACAAAAAGTACAAGATCAATTTCTTTGGCTGTCTGATGCCGCTTATGCAAATGCCAATCTTTATCGCGATGTACCAAGTTGTCCAACGTTTTCCGTTGACTGATACCGCACTCTTTACCGATGCGACCGTGACGATGAACACCACGTTCTTGTGGACGGATCTTGGAAATACCGCCTGGCTTGCGAATCTGCCTTTGGCAATCATTGTTGGCGGAACGATGTTCCTAAGCCAATGGCTGATGACCAAGAGACAAAAAGCCCAACAAAAACAACACAATCGTTATGTAGATCCCAAGACTCAGCAAAGCCAGAAAATGATGAAATTCATGATGTATTTCATGGTCTTGATGATGGCTTATATCGCAATCGGCAACGCCGGTATCGCTTTCTACTGGATTATTGGTAACTGTTATCAATTGTTCCAAAGTTATATCAGCCATAGACAAGCCGACAAACGTCAAGCTCAACTGCGAAAGCAGTTTTAGTGTTAGGGGGAAAATAAGATGCAAAAATCAATTCAGTTTGAAGCCAAGACCTTAAGCGATTCGACGCTGAAAGCTGCCGCCAACGAACTCAGAGTCAACAAGAAATACGTGGAACTCAAAGTAATCGAAGAAAAGAAGAGCATTCTTGGTTTGAACAAGACATTCATTGTCGAAGCGGCAGTCGTATTCGATCCTCTTAAAGACGGAATCGATTACTTAAAAACCATTTTGACAGAAATGGAGATAGAAGCCATTATTGAAGCCCGAATCGAAGAAGAGCATCAACTCATCTTCTTGATTGAGGCAAAAGACAACCCGATTTTAATTGGCAGAAACGGCAAAACACTCGAAGCGCTCCAAACTCTTGTCAAAAACTTTATCAACGTTTACACCGAAGAGCCATACATGGTTTTGCTTGATATTGGCGGTTATAAATCACAACGAAAGAAACAACTGGAAATACTTGCCACTAAAACCGCCAAAGATGTTGCTAAAACCAAAATACCGGCTCGTCTTGAGAAGATGAACTCTTATGAAAGACGGGTAATTCATACCAAATTATCAGATTGGCGCGACGTGACCACCGAATCCGAAGGCGAAGAACCAAACCGATACGTTGTGATCAAGCCGAAACACAGATAATCATGGATAGATTGATTGTCGGTCTCGGAAACCCCGGCAAGAAATATGCCAAGTCCAAACACAACCTTGGCTATATGGTCGTGGATGCTTTTTGTAAAATCAATAAAATCAAATTTGCCAAAGAGACCAAGTTTCAAGGCGAAATCTCGTTGATTGGAAAAACGGTTTTGCTTAAACCGAAGACCTATATGAACCTTTCGGGAATCGCTGTGAAAGCCGTTCAGCAATTTTATCGGATTCCGGTTGAGAATATTCTGGTTGTTTCCGACGACGTCGATTTGCCTTTTGGCAAAATCAGGTTGCGCGAAAAAGGCGGATCCGGAGGACACAATGGTTTGAAGTCGATTCTTGATCAGATTGGTTCTGATAACTTCAAAAGACTTCGAGTCGGAGTAGACAAAGAAGAAGATATTGATTTGAAAGATCATGTCTTAAGCAATTTGACAAAACAGCAGTCTAAAATTATCGATGACGTCTTAATCTCGACCAATGCCATTTTGGAGGCTTTCATCAAAGAAAATGAATTTTCTGATATCATGAATCAATACAATTAAAACCGCTTCGGCGGTTTTATTGTTTGAAGGAAACAAACACGTTTCACTCATCAAAATGATGTGTGCTATAATTATTAATGAGTGAAAACCGAAAGGACAGAAGATATGAAAAAAATCGATAAAGGCACTTATGCAGTTGTGACAGGAGCTTCCAGCGGAATTGGTTGGGCCATCGCCTTGGAACTTGCCTCTAAA